>NZ_KV825365.1:0-8891 GCF_001816085.1 Micrococcus sp. HMSC31B01 | reverse complement strand
CGAGCCGCCGGGCCGTGGCCGCGGCCGAGGCGCGCAGGGCCGCGCCGGTCAGGACGATCTGCTTCGGCGTGCCCGTGGACCCGGAGGTGCGCACCACGGCGACGGCGTCCGGGTCGCCGCAGCGGAGTGAATCGCGGGCCTCGGGTCGGGCGAGGACGGCGCCGTCGGCGGTCAGCTCGACGGGGGCGCCGCCGTCGAAGGCCGCCGCGAGGGCGTCCGTGGCGCGGGCGAGGGCATCGGCGGTGGCGGGCATGGCCCCGAGTGTAGGAGGCCCGACGGTCGGACGGATCCGCCCGGCCGGTCAGAGCATGAACGGCACGGTGGCGATCTTGACCACCATGATCAGCGCGAACAGCTGGGCGTACCCCTCGGTCACGCGGGCGTCGGTGGACCGGGAGAGCGCGTAGTCCAGGATCGCCGGCTGGCCCGTGATGCCCGCCAGCGCCCCGTAGGTGCGATCCACGGACTGCCCCAGCAGCCGTGCCGCGGCGATGAGCAGGGCCGCGGTCAGCGCGGTGAGCACGGCGGACATCAGGATGGCCAGCCCGCCGACCCGGGTGAACACCGTCTCGATGAACGCCGGGCCGGCGGCCAGGCCCACCACGCCCAGGAAGAGCATGAGGCCGAACTGCCGCAGCGTCAGCGCGATCTCCGTGGACGGCTCCCACACCGTGGGTCCCGTTCGGCCGATCGCACCGAGGGCGAGGCCGACGAGGATGCACCCGGCCGCCGGGCCGAGGGAGAAGGAGGCCCCGCCCGGAAGCGGGATTGTCACCATGCCCAGCAGGTAGCCCAGCGCCATGCCCGTGCCCAGGGAGATCCAGTCCAGGTTCGAGAGCCCGCGGGTCGAGTTGCCGAAGAAGTCGCGCACCGCCTCCATCCGCGGCGCGGTGGTCACGATGAGCACCCGGTCGCCGACCTTGAGCTCGGTCTGCGGGGTGGCCAGCGACTCGACGTCGTCGCGCCGCAGCCGGGCGACGTCGGTGCCGAAGCGCTCGCGCAGGGACAGCGTGCCCAGGCGGCGATCGGCCAGGGCGCGGGCGGTGACGATGACCATGGAGGTCTGCAGCGGGTTCATCACCCGCGCCGGGTCGGCGCCGGTGCGGCGGCCGAAGGCCTGCACGGCCGCGTCGATGTTCTTCTCCGTGCCGTCCAGGACGACCTCGTCCCCGGGTTCGATCCGGTCGGCGGAGCCGGCGATCCGGGCCACGCCGCCGTGGCGCAGCGCCACCACGCGCACCAGCCCCTCGGAGATCCCGGGGATCTCCCGCACGGCGAGGGCGGAGGTGGCGACCGCGGCGGTGAAGCGCAGCTTGCCGTCGGTCACCGGCGCCGGATCGCGCGGGGAACTGCTCCACGGGCGGGCGGCGAGCAGGGTGATCGCGATGATGGTGCCGACCACGCCCACCAGGTAGGAAAGCCCATAGCCCACGGCCGGGGCCTGCCCGCCGGTGAGCTGGTTCGCCAGCGCCATCGCCGGCGTCGCGGTGAGCGAACCCGTCCACACGCCGATCGCCGTCGGCAGGTCCAGGTTGTGCAGCGCGGCCAGCGGGTGCACCGTGAAGGCGGTGAGGATCACCACGACGACGGCGGCCAGCATCAGGGGCAGGTTGCGGCGCAGGTCCCGGAAGAACACCTTGCCGGCGCCGAGCCCGATCAGGTAGGCGAACAGGGCCAGGCCGAAGCTCTGGAACAGGGCCAGCCGGTCGCCGACGTCGGGCAGCACCGCCCCGACGAGCAGGCCCACGAACAGTGCTCCCGAGGCGCCGAGGCGGATCTTGCCCAGGGGGATGGTGCCGACGGCGGCGCCCAGGGCGACGGTGGCCATGAGGACGAGGATGGGCTGGTCGTTGAGCAGTGCGAGCATGGGCGGGTCCCCGTCCTGCCGTGGCGGTCGGTCAGAAGTGGTACGGGAAGGCGGACCAGTCCGGGTCGCGCTTCTGCAGGAACGCGTCCCGGCCCTCCACGGCCTCGTCCGTCATGTAGGCCATGCGCGTGGCCTCGCCGGCGAAGACCTGCTGGCCGGCCATGCCGTCGTCGGGAAGGTTGAACGCGAACTTGAGCATGCGCAGGGCCTGCGGGGACTGACGGTTGATGTCCGCGGCGTACTCGAGGGCGACCTCCTCGAGGCGCTCGTGGTCCACGGCCTCGTTCACCGCGCCCATGGCCACCATCTCCTCGGCCGAGTACTCGCGCGCCGTGAAGAAGATCTCGCGGGCGCGCTTCTGGCCCACCTGCCGGGCGAGCAGGGCCGAGCCGTAGCCGGCGTCGAAGGAGCCCACGGTGGCGTCCGTCTGCTTGAACTTCCCGTGCTCGCGGGAGGCGAGGGTCAGGTCCGCGACCACGTGCAGCGAGTGGCCGCCGCCGGCCGCCCAGCCGTTCACGACGGCGATGATCGCCTTGGGGGAGGTGCGCATCAGGCGCTGGACCTCGAGGATGTGGAGGCGTCCGGCGCGGGCCGGGTCGATGGTCTCGGCCGTCTCCCCCTCGGCGTAGCGGTAGCCGTCGCGGCCGCGGATGCGCTGGTCCCCGCCGGAGCAGAACGCGTGGCCGCCGTCCTTGGGGGAGGGGCCGTTGCCGGTGAGCAGCACCGTGCCCACGTCCGGGGTCATGCGGGCGTGGTCGAGAGCGCGGTAGAGCTCGTCCACGGTGCCGGGCCGGAACGCGTTGCGGACCTCGGGGCGGTCGAAGGCGATGCGCACCGTGGGCAGGTCGCGCACCCAGCGGCCGTCGGCGTCGCGCTCCACCTGGCGGTGGTAGGTCAGGTCCTCGAAGTCGAAGCCCTCGACCACGCGCCAGCGCGTGGGGTCGAAGATGTCGGAGACCTGCTCGGGCAGGCGGTCGCGGTCGGGGCGGGCGGCGTCGGGCTGCGGGGTGCTCATGGGGCCCGAGTCTAGGCCCGCCGGGCGAGACGGGGGTGGGCCGCCCACAGTCGGCGGAGCCGCCGGCCCGCACCGCACGACGCCGTCCCCCTCGCCGCCGTGCGACCCACGGTCACTCCCGCGGATCACCTCTCCGGCCAGTCCTCCGGCCCCGAGGACCCGGCGGCGTACTCGTCGAGGGGCACCCGCCCCGCGTCCCACGCCTCGATCACGGGGGCCAGGATGCGCCAGCACTCCTCCGCGGCGGCGCCTCCCACCGAGAGCATCCGATCCCCGGTGAGCACGCCGCGCATCACCTCGCCGTACGCGTCCACGTCCTCCTCGGCCAGGTCCGCCGCGAGCACGCTGCGCTCCGCGACGAACGGGGTGTCCGGCCCGTCCACGGCCAGCTCCACCCGCAGGGCCCGCGGGTCCAGTCCCACCACGATCCGCTCCCGCCCCGCGGCCGCCTCCAGCCCCGCGGGCACCCCCTCGGGCGGCCGCAGCGAGAGCACGACCTCCCAGCGGCGCGGCTCGAGCGCCTTGCCGGACCGCAGCCGGAACGGCACGCCCGCCCACCGGTCGGTCCGGACCTCCAGCTCCACCTCGGCGAGCGTCTCGGTCCCGTTCTCCGGGTCCACGCCCTCCTCGGCGACGTAGTCGGGCACGTCCTGGCCTCCCACCGTCCCCGCGGTGTACCGGGCCCGGCGCGAGGAGGCGACCGCGTCGTCGTCGCGCACGCGCGTGGCCCGCAGCACCTCGACGACGGCGTCCTGCAGCGCGTCCGGGGTGAGACGCCGCGGGGGTTCCAGGGCCACCATGGCCAGCACCTGCAGCAGGTGGGACTGGAGCATGTCCTCGAGAGCCCCGGTGCCGTCGTAGAACCCGGCGCGCCCCTCCAGGGCCAGGGACTCGTCCGCCACGATGTCCACGTGCTCGACGTCGGCCGCGCTCCACACGCGCTCCAGCACGCGGTTGGCGGTGCGCAGGGTGAGCAGGCCCGAGACCATCGACTCCCTGAGGAAGTGGTCCACGCGGAACACGTCCTCCTCCTCGGCGATCCGCCCCAGCAGCGCGTTGAGCTCGCGCGCCGACCGCTGGTCCGAGCCGAACGGCTTCTCCAGCACGATGCGCAGCCCCTCCGGGCGGTCCTCCACCTGCTCGAGCGCCGCGCACGCCTCGGCGGCGAGGTCCGGGTCCAGCGCCAGGTACAGCACGACGACGGCCTCCTCCCCGGCGGCCTCGCGGGCGGCGACGAGCAGGGCGCCCAGGTCCTCGGGGTCCGAGGCGTCGGCGGTGCGCCAGACGGCGCGCTCGACGAGGCCCGCCCGTGCGTCGGCGTCCAGATCCGTCTTTCCCACGGCCTCCTCGATGACGCCGCGCCACTCCTCGAGCGAATGGCCGTCCGAGTGGGCCGAGCCCACCAGGGTCACCTCCGGCAGGTCGTGGACGGTGAGGGCCCGGGCCAGCCCCGGCAGCAGGAGCCGTCGGGTCAGGTCACCGGTCGCGCCCACGATCACGAGCGCCACGGACGCGGCGGCCCGGTCGTCGTCGGGTGCCGGGGATGCTCCGGCGGGGCAGGGGTTCTGGACGTCGGGCATGGGTCCTCCTGGACGGGGCGGGCGAACGGAACGGGGGAGCGGGGCGGGTGCGCGGGCGGCGGCCGGGAGGGACCCGGCCGACCACGCCATTCTCTCGGTGACGTCGTCGTGGGTCCACGCCGCGCCCTCGACTGGCCCCGCCTCCCCCCGGGGTGATGGACTGCCCTGCATGAGCGCCCAGCCCCGCATCGACGACCACGCCTTCCTGTCCCACCAGCTCAGCGGGGCACTGGTGTCCCGGGAGGGGGCGATCACGTGGCTGTGCCTGCCCCGCTTCGACTCGGCCTCGGTGTTCACCTCGCTCCTCGGCACGCGGGAGCACGGCGAGTGGAGCCTGGGGATCGAGGACGGCGAGGTCGCGGAGCGCGCCTACCTGCCGGGCACCCTCGTGCTGCGCACCCTCTGGCGGTCGCCGTCCGGGGAGGCCGAGGGGCTGGACTTCATGCCGCTCATGGACGCGGACGGCGTGGGGGACGCCCAGGGGGACGACGGCGGCCCCGACGGGACCGGGGCGTCCGAGGCGGCGCCGCGGGCCGACGTCATGCGGCTGGTCCGCTGCCTCGCGGGACGCGTGCGCGTGACGCAGTCCGTGTTCGCCCGCCTCGACTACGGCGAGGTCGAGCCGTGGGTCTCGCGTCAGGAGGACGCAGACGGGGAGTCGTTCCTGGCCGTCGTCGCCGGCGGGGACGCGCTCGCGGTGCACGGGCCGGACCTGGAGCCGGTGGACGGGCATCACGAGGGCACGACGGAGCTGGTCGCCGGGGAGTCCGCCCAGTGGTGCCTGACCTGGTACCCGGCGTGGGGCATGGCCCCCTCCGCGCCCCGCGCCGAGGACGTGCTGGAGGCCACCGTGCGCAGATGGCGCGGCTGGCTGGAGGAGTCGACCCGAGAGGCCCCGCGGGCGGACGACCCGCTCGCCGATCGGGTCCAGCGGTCCCTCCTCGTGCTCAAGGGGCTCACGCATCGGGCCACGGGCGGCATCGTGGCGGCCCCGACCACGAGCCTGCCGGAGGACATCGGCGGGGTCCGGAACTGGGACTACCGCTATGTGTGGCTGCGGGACACGGCGCTCGCACTGGAGGCCCTGCTCGCGTACGGACACGTGGAGGTGGCGACGGCCTGGCGCGACTGGCTGCTTCGCGCCATCGCGGGGGAGCCCCACGAGGTGCAGGTCATGTACACGCTCTCGGGGGAGCGGTACATGCCCGAGCGCGAGCTCGAGCACCTCCCCGGCCACGCGGACTCCCGGCCCGTGGTCGTGGGCAACGGCGCCGCGGACCAGTGGCAGGCGGACGTCATCGGCACCGTGATGATGGCGCTGTGCGCCCTCCGGGACGCCGGCGTCCCGGAGGACGAGTGGTCCTGGCCGCTGCAGAAGCGGCTCGTGGAGCGCGTCGTCGCGCATCGGGAGGACCCGGACCACGGGCTGTGGGAGATGCGCGGGGAGCCTGCCTTCTTCACGCACGGCCGCGTCAAGATGTGGGCCGCGCTGGACCGTGCGCTGCACGCCGTGGCCACCCACGGCGTGCCCGCCACGGAGGCGGAGACCGCGGCGTGGGAGCGCCACCGGGACGAGCTGCGGGAGGAGATCCTCACCCGCGGCGTGCACGCGGACGGCCACTTCACCCAGACCTACGGCTCGGATGCGGTGGACGCCTCCCTCCTCCAGATCCCCCACACCGGGTTCCTGCCCCCGGACGACCCGCGCATGCTCGCCACCGTGCGGCGGATCGAGGAGGAGCTCGTCACGGACACCGGCCTGGTGCTGCGCTACCGCCCGGACGGCTCCGACGGGTTGCCCGGTGAGGAGGCGCCGTTCCTCGCGTGCGCCTTCTGGCTCGTGGAGCAGTACGCGCGCACCGGCCGCCTGGACGACGCCGACGCCCTCATGGAGCGGCTCGACGCGTGCGCGAACGACCTCGACCTCATGGCCGAGGAGTACGACGACGGCCAGGACCGCATGGCGGGCAACTTCCCCCAGGCGTTCAGCCACCTGGCGCTGCTGCGCGCTGCCGACGCGCTGGCCCAGGTCCGCGCGGGCGACGGGTCCGGGGAGGCCGGAGACTGACCGGTTCCGGGCGAACACCCCGCCCCCGTCACACCACGCGGCGGGTCGCCCCCAGCGCGGTCAGCAGGAACGCGTACTCCCAGGCGGTGTCCTCCCAGCCCTGGTACCGGCCGGACGCGCCGCCGTGGCCGCCGTCCATCTCGGTGCGCAGCAGGATCGGGGCGCCGCCCTCGGCCAGGGGCGTGGCCTGGTCGCTCGTCATCGTCCGCCGCAGCTGGGCCACCCACTTGGCCGGCTCGACGTAGTGCACGCGGGTGTCGTTCAGTGAGGTCACCGCGGCGATGGCCGGGTAGTCCACCGCCCGCACGTTCTCATACGGGGTGTAGGCACGCATGGCCTCGTACACGGCCGCGTCCTCGATCGGGTTGCCCCACTCCTCCCACTCGAGCGCGGACAGCGGCAGCTCCGGGTCGAGGATGGTGGTGAGCGCGTCCACGAACGGCACCACGGCCAGGCACGCCCGGTACAGCTCCGGCGCGAGGTTCAGCACCGCGCCCATGAGCAGGCCGCCGGCCGAGCCGCCCATGCAGGCCACGCGCGCCGGGTCCGCCCAGCCGAGGTCCACGAGGTGCCGGGTGGCGTCCACGAAGTCCGTGAAGGAGTGCCGCTTGGCCAGCTTCTTGCCGTCCTCGTACCAGCGCCGGCCCAGTTCGCCGCCGCCGCGCACGTGCGCGACCGCGAACACCACGCCCCGGTCCAGCAGGGACAGCCGGGCCACACCCAGCACGGGGTCCATGGACAGCTCGTAGGAGCCGTAGCCGTACACCACGCACGGGGCCGTCCCGTCCGGGTTCACGTCGCGGTGCCGGATCACGGTGACGGGGATCCGCACGTCCTCCCCGGTCACCGACGACGGCTCGGAGGCCGGCGCCCACACCCGCTCGGCCACGTAGTCGGCCGGGTCGTAGCCGGGCACCTCCGTCTCGCGGCGCAGGTGCACCTCGCCTGTCGCCGCCGAGACGTCCAGCACGCGCGCGGGCGTGATCCAGGACGTGTAGGCCAGCCGCAGGAACGGGGACTCGGCCGCCGTCGCGGACAGATGGCACGCGTAGAGCTCCTCGTCGAACGCGGGCTCGCGCCAGTGCGCGGCCTGTCCGGCCAGCACGGCGTCCAGCTCGGCGACGACGACGCGCGGGGTCGTCTCCCGGCGCACGGCCAGGGCGGCGTGGGTCAGGGTGACCATGACGCCGTCGACCTTCACGTCCTCGCGGTGCGGGACGACCGTGCGCCAGGCGCCGCGGTCGGCGACGTCCGCCTCGGCGACCACCGAGAGCATCCCGTTGGGCGCGGCGACGGGGGCGCCGTCGTCGTCCAGGGCGCGGTCGTGGACCACGAGCAGCCGGCGGACGCCGTCGGCGTCGGTGACGGGCTCGACGTCGGCGAGCATCCGCCACGCGCGGGGGATCAGCACGCGCGGGGCGGGCAGGGGTGCGGCGGGGTCCTCCGGAAGATCGACCACGAGGGTCTCGGAGACCTCCGAGTTGCCGACGCCGATCAGCAGCTGGGTGCGGTCGGCGACGCCCTCGAAGCCGGTCCACATGCCCGGGTCGGCCTCCTCGTGCAGGAGCACGTCCTCGGCCGGGTCGGTGCCGAGCACGTGCGCCTTGACCTGGTACGGCCGCCACGAGTCGTCCCACACGGTGTAGAACACGCGGGTGCCCGAGCGGTCGAAGCGGACGCCGTGGGCCACGTTCTCGACCGCGTCCGGCAGGTCCTCGCCCGTGGCGATCTCGCGCACGCGCAGGGTGAAGCGCTCGTCGCCGGTGTGGTCCACGGCGTAGGCCACCCGGGTGGCGTCCGGGCTGATGTGCAGGCCGCCGAGCGCGAAGAACGGGTGGCCCTCGGCCTCGGCGTTGCCGTCCAGGATCACCTGCTCGCCCGGCAGGGCGGCGTCCGGGGTGATGACGGGCGGGGTCCAGTCGGCCTCGAGGTCACCGGTGTCGCGTGCGGGCACGCGGCAGTGGATCGGGTACTCGGCGCCCTCGCGGGTGCGCACGAAGTACCACCACCCGTCCCGGCGGGCGGGCACGGAGCGGTCCGTCTCCACCGTGCGGGCCTTGATCTCGCCGACGATCGCCTCGCGCAGCGGCGCCTGGTCCGCGGTCACGGCCTCGGTGTACGCGTTCTCGGCGGCCAGGTGCTCGAGCACGCGGGGCTCCGCCTTGCCGCGCAGCCACTCGAAGTCGTCCTGGAACGTGTGGCCGTGGTGGCGGCGGGTCACGGGCTCGGCGGCAACGGACGGCGGGACGGGGGCGTGCGTAGTGGTCTGGGGCATGCGGCCCATCCCATCACGCCGCGCGGGGCGGGGCCGACACCCCCGCGCCGCACACGACGACGGCGGCGCACCGGTCCGGTGCGCCG
>NZ_KV825364.1:0-807 GCF_001816085.1 Micrococcus sp. HMSC31B01 | reverse complement strand
GTCAAGAACCTCATGACCCACAACATCTAGCCGCGGGGCCGGGGCCCGCGCCGAGGACGACGTCGTCCGCGCCGGCGTCCGGGACGCCGTCGGCGGTCACCTGCAGATGGCCCGGCGCAGGCCGCAGGTGGAGGTGGGCCCACGGGGCCACCACGAGCACGGACGCCCCGATCATCTCGGTCAGCTCCTCCGCGTGGGTCGCCACGTGGTAGGCCAGGGTGCTGCGCCCGATCCCGAAGACGAGCGGCACCGCCTCGAGGACGATCGCGCCGAAGAAGAACACCGCGCCGCCCGCCACCGTCAGCGCTCGGGTCCGGCGGGGCAGGGCGACGGTGCACAGCGCGAGCAGCCCGAGGACGACGATCGCGGCCGGCGCGCCGAGGATCAGCCACTGGAACGCGGGCAGCGGGTTCTCCCCCGCGAACGGCAGAACCTCCCACAGCTGGCCGGCCTGCTCGTGGAGCTGCGTCGATTCGTCCAGGCTCATGGGGCCGCCAGCAGGGCCGCGGGGGTCAGCCACGCGAGCAGGCTCCGCCGCCGATCCGCCCCCAGCGCGCGGCGCACGAGACCCACCGTGGTGAAGCCCGCGGCCCCCAGCAGGAGCAGGCCCGAGCTCCACCACGCCGTGAGGTTGGCCTCGTGGTTCACGTCGAAGACCTCGCGCCACCACGGCACCTGCCGCGGGCCCAGCCCGAACACGAAGGGGAGGGCGAACGACCAGGCGGCGAGCAGGACACTGACGCCGATCAGCCCGCCCGCCGCGCGCCGGGCCCAGCGGCCCTGCACGCCCGGAGGCGTGGCGGGGCG
>NZ_KV825363.1:0-1361 GCF_001816085.1 Micrococcus sp. HMSC31B01 | reverse complement strand
CCTTCGCGAAGCCCAGGCCCGGGTCGACGATCAGCTGCGCGGGCTCGACGCCCGCGGCGAGGAAGCGGCCGGCCACGTCCCGCAGCTCGCACACGACGTCCGGGACGGTGTCCTCGTAGACGGCCAGCCCGTCCATGGTCTGCGGGTTCCCGCGGTTGTGCATGAGGATGTACGGCGCGCCCGACGCGGCGATCAGCGCCGGCATATCCGGCTCGTGGGCGAGGCCGGAGACGTCGTTGACGATCACCGGCCCCAGCGCCAGGGCAGCCCGGGCGGTGGCGGTGTGGCGCGTGTCCACGGAGAGGACGACGTCCTCGGCCAGCAGCGCCTCGATCACGGGCAGGATGCGCTCCTGCTCCTCGGCCGGCGGCACGGCGCGGGCCCCGGGGCGGGTGGACTCCCCGCCCACGTCCACGATGTCCGCGCCGTCCGCGACCATGCGCCGGGCGTGCTCGACGGCCGCGCGGACGGTGGCGTGCTCCCCGCCGTCCGAGAACGAGTCAGGGGTGACGTTGAGGATGCCCATGACCAGGGTCCGGTCCGCGGGCAGCCGCCCCAGCAGGGCGCGGTTCGCCTCCCGCGCCGCCGCGTCGATGCTCTCGTCCACGTGTCCTCCTCCGCCGTCGGTGGTCCTCAGCCGTGCATGATGAGGCTCATCGCCTCCGAGCGCGTGGACGGATCCCGCAGCTGGCCGCGCACCGCCGAGGTGACGGTCTTCGCGCCCGGCTTGCGCACGCCGCGCATGGACATGCACATGTGCTCGGCCTCCACCACCACGATCGCCCCGCGCGGGGCCAGGTGCTCCATGAGCGCCTCCACCACCTGCGTGGTCAGCCGCTCCTGCACCTGCGGACGCCGCGCGTACAGCTCCACGAGACGGGCCAGCTTGGACAGCCCCGTCACGCGGCCCTCGGCGGAGGGTATGTAGCCGATGTGTGCGGTGCCGTGGAACGGCACCAGGTGGTGCTCGCAGGTCGAGTAGAACGGGATGTCCTTCACCAGCACGAGCTCCTCGTGCGCGATGTCGAACGTGGTGCCGAGCACCTGGTCCGGGCTCTGGTGCAGGCCCGCGAAGAACTCTGCGTACGCCTTGGCCACCCGCGCCGGGGTGTCCGCCAGGCCCTCGCGGTCCGGGTCCTCACCGATCGCCAGCAGGATCTCCCGCACCGCCGCCTCGATGCGCGGCCGGTCCACCGCGGTGGAGTCCGGGTCGAACGTGCCGGGGACGGCGTCGTCGGGGGTGTGGGCTGTCATGCGGGCCTCCTGCGCGGTCAAAAGGTCGGTCCCTCGCCGGGGCCCGGCGTGTTGCTCGGACCGCCGTGCGGCGGCAGGCCGGGGCCGGCCGCGTCCCCGCCCAGCGA
>NZ_KV825362.1:0-1684 GCF_001816085.1 Micrococcus sp. HMSC31B01 | reverse complement strand
GCGGGCTTCACGCCCTTGGCCACGCCACGCCCGCCGGAGCGGGTGGACCGGGCGGGGCCGCCCCTGCTCGCGCGGGACTTCCCGCCCCGGCCGCCACGGGAGCCGCTCAGCGGACCTTCTCCTTCAGGAAGGAGACCGCGCGGTCCCAGGCGAGGGCGGCGGCCTCGGGCCGGTAGTTGCCCTGGGGGTTCTCGTCGTTGTGGAAGGCGTGCGGGGCGTCGTAGTAGAAGTACTCGACGTCGGCCCCGGACTCCTCGCGGATCTGCTGCTCCTGCCTCCGCGCGTCCTCGACGGGGAAGGAGTCGTCCTGCTCGGCGTAGTGGCCCTGGACGGCGGCGGTGACGCCGGAGAAGTCACCGGGCACGCCCTGGCCCACGCCGTAGAAGGGCACGGCGGCGGAGACCTTGTCCCCCTGCTGGGCCGCGAGGGCGAGCACGAAGCCGCCGCCCATGCAGAAGCCGATCGCGCCCACGGTCTGCGAGGTCACCTCGTCCCGGGCCAGGAGCCAGTCGACGGCACCGGCGAGCTGGCGGGCGCCCTCCTCGGCGGGCAGGTTCTGCATCATCTCGCCGGCCTCGTCGCCGTCGTGGGCGATCCAGCCTCCGTAGAGGTCGGGGGCGAGCGCGACGAAGCCGAGGTCGGCGAGGCGGTCGCACACATCCTTGATGTGGTCCACCAGACCCCACCACTCCTGGATCACGATCACGCCGGGGCCCTTCCCGGAGGCGGGCAGCGCGAGGTAGCCGTGGCCCGTCTGGTCGCCGTCCTGGCCGGCGTCCTTCGTGGGCAGGTCGAACGTGACGTTCTGGTGCGGGGTCTTCGAAGCCATCATGGGCCCCACCCTATGAGGAGACCGGGCCCCTCATCGAGGGACCCGGTCTCGACGCGCGAGGTCGACTCAGGCTCAGGCCTGGGCGTCGGCCTCGGACAGCACGAAGGCGGCGCCGATCTCGAGCTTCACCTTGTCCGAGACCAGGACGCCGCCGGCCTCGGTGGCGGCGTTCCAGGTCAGACCGAAGTCCTTGCGGGAGATCTCGCCGGTGGCCTCGAAGCCCACGCGGGTCGCGCCGAAGGGATCCTTGTCCTGGCCGCCGAACTCGGCCTCGAGCTCCACGGTCCGGGTGACGCCGTGCAGCGTCAGCTCGCCGACCAGGGTGAACTCCTCGGGCTCGCCGCGGACCTCGGTGGAGCGGAAGGTCATGGTGGGGAACTGCTCCACGTCGAAGAAGTCGGCGGAGCGCAGGTGGGCGTCGCGACCCTCGTTCTTGGTGCTGATGGAGGCGACGTCGACGGTCACCTCGACGGAGGACTGGGTGAACTCCTCGGCGATGACGAGCTGGCCCTCCACGGCGTGGAAGGTGCCGCGGACCTTGGAGATGCCGGCGTGGCGGACGACGAAGTCGACGTCCGAGTGCGCGGCGTCCAGGTTCCAGGTGCCGGGGGTGATGGCGCGCATGGGGTGCTCCTTTTCAGCGGGTCTGTCTGGTGTGTCCGGGGTGGGCCGCCACGGCGGGCGGCGCCTCGGCCTCCGAACTTGTTTCAAATTCAAACATCATCCGGGCGGGTTGTCCACGCCTGATCGTCAAAATTCGAAATAGAGACGGACGTCACGGGCCGTGGGGGCACATCAGGCCGAGCCCACCCACGCCGACGGCCCGGAACCTCCGGGGGTTCCGGGCCGTCG
>NZ_KV825361.1:0-2030 GCF_001816085.1 Micrococcus sp. HMSC31B01 | reverse complement strand
CCCGTCCCCTGGACCGCACGCTCCGCCGTCGCGGCGACCTGGGCCTGTGGGCCCGGCCCGGCCGCGGTCAGTGGCGTCAGGGCGCGGGCCCGCAGTGAGCCGGGACGCGGGCGCCAGCGCCTAGAGTGCCGGTATGACCCAGCACACCTCCGAGGCCGCCGCCGACGGCGCCCGCACCCCGTCCGCCATCGACGCGCTCGCCGAGCGCTACGTGACCGACCTCCTCGCCCTGCATCCGGACACCGCCACCGAGCTCGGCTTCCCCGGCCGGGAGACCGAGTACACGGACTTCTCCCCCGCCGGCGCCCGCGCCGACGACGAGCTCAACGCCCGCCTGCTCGAGGACTTGGCCGCGCTCGAGCCGCAGGACGAGACGGACCGCGTCACGAAGGCGGCCATGCAGGAGCGCATCGGCCTCGAGCGCGAGATCCACGCGACCGGCCGCACCGAGCTGAACAACATCGCCTCCCCCGCCCAGGGCATCCGCGCGGTCTTCGATCTCATGCCCACGGACACCGCGGAGCAGTGGGGCCACATCGCCGGCCGCCTCGAGAACCTGCCGGCCGCCCTGCGCGGCTACACGGAGTCCCTGCTCGCCTCCCGCGACGCCGGCCACGTGGCCGCGGTGCGCCAGGTGGACATCGTGGTGGAGCAGGCCCGCGCCCACGGCGCCGCGGGCGGGTTCTTCCCGGGCCTGGTCGAGCGGGCCGAGGCAGCCGACGTCGTGGACGACGCCCTGGCCGCCCGCATCCGCTCCGGCGCGGACGCCGCCGCGCAGGCCTACCGCGACTTCGCGGACACGCTCGAGGCCGAGCTGCGCCCGCACGCCCCGGAGGCGGACGGCGTCGGGATCGACTACTACCGGCTGGCCTCCCGCGTCTTCCTCGGCGCCGAGATCGACCTCGAGGAGACCTACCGCTGGGGCCAGGAGGAGCTGGCCCGCATCATCGCCGCGCAGCAGGCGGACGCCGAGCGCATCCGGCCGGGCGCCACGATCGAGGAGGCGCGTGCGATCCTGGACGCGGACCCGGAGCGCACCCTGAAGGGCACCGAGGCCCTGCGCACGTGGATGCAGCGGCTCTCCGACGACGCGGTCGAGGCCATGAAGGAGCACTTCGAGATCCCGGCCCCGATGGACCGGCTCGAATGCATGATCGCCCCCACCCAGGAGGGCGGCATCTACTACACCGGCCCCTCGGACGACTTCTCCCGGCCCGGCCGCATGTGGTGGTCCGTGCCCCCGGGCGAGGACGAGTTCACCACGTGGGCGGAGACCACCACGGTCTACCACGAGGGCGTGCCGGGCCATCACCTGCAGATCGCCACCGCCATGATGAACCGGGAGAACCTCAACCTGTGGCGCCGCAGCTTCTGCTGGACGTCCGGCCACGGCGAGGGCTGGGCGCTGTACGCGGAGAAGCTCATGGAGGAGCTCGGCTTCCTCGACGACCCGGGCGACCACCTCGGCATGCTGGACATGCAGCGCATGCGCGCGGCCCGCGTGGTGTTCGACATCGGCTACCACTGCGGCTTCGACGCCCCCGAGTCCGAGGGCGGCGGCGCGTGGACCCCGGAGAAGGGCTACGCGTTCCTGACCAAGCACCTGAGGATCTCCGAGGGCCAGCGCCGCTTCGAGTTCACGCGGTACCTCGGCTGGCCGGGGCAGGCGCCGGCGTACAAGGTGGGCCAGCGCATCTGGGAGCAGATCCGCGCCGAGCACGAGCAGGCCGAGGGCGCCGACTTCGACCTCAAGGCCTTCCACACGCGGGCCCTGCGCCTGGGCGGCATGGGCCTGGACACCCTGCGGGAGGCGCTCGCGTGATCCCGCACGACGACGGCGCGGCCGGCCCCGGCACGGGCCTGCGGCTGGTGCTCGGCTCGGCCTCCCCCGGCCGGGCGGAGGTCCTGACCCGGGCGCGGGTGCCGTTCCGCGTCGTCGTCTCGGGGGTGGACGAGGCGGCCGTGGGCGCGGCGGCGGGCGACCCGTCGCCGGCGGAGCTGGCGGGCCTGCTGGCGGAGACCAAGGGCCG
>NZ_KV825360.1:0-2625 GCF_001816085.1 Micrococcus sp. HMSC31B01 | reverse complement strand
CTCCTGGGCCTCCTGCGCCGCGAGGGTGGCGAGCGTGGTGGTCGTGGGCTCGGCGCCGGCGTCGCCGCGCCGCGCATCCCGGCCGCGGCCCTTGGTCTTCTTGTTCTTGCGGGGCTGGGCCTCGGCGCCCGGGAGGCCGGCGCGCAGCTCCTCCCGGATCTCCTCCCGGATCTCCTCCCGCAGCTCGGCGCGCAGCGCCTCGCGGAGGTCGTCCCTGAGGTCGTCCTGGACGCCGCGCAGCTCGCCGCGCACGAAGTCGCGCGTGGCGACCTCCTGGACGGCCAGCCGCAGACCGGCGATCTCGCGGGTGAGGAACTCGGTGTCGGCGAGGTTGCGCTCGGCGCGGTCACGGTCCTCGCGCAGCGCGACCTTGTCCCGGTCGTCCTGGCGGTTCTGCGCCAGCAGGAGCAGGGGTGCGGCGTAGGACGCCTGGAGGGAGAGCATGAGCGTGAGCGCGGTGAAGCCGAGCTCGGCGGAGTCGAACCGCCACGCCATCGGGCCGAACGTGTTCCAGCCCAGCCAGGCGGCGCAGAACAGCGTCATCCAGACGAGGAACTGCGGGGTGCCCATGAAGCGGGCGATGCCCTCGGTGGCCTCGCCGAAGGCGTCCGGGTTCGGGGCCAGCCGGGGCACGCGGCGCCCGCTGGCGCTCAGCGGGGTGTCCAGGCCGGTGCCGCGGCCCGGGCGCAGGTCTCGCGCGGTCTGGGTCATGCTCACACCTCCGGTGTCGTGCGGCGGCGGGCCGCGGGGTCAGGTTGCGGGGCGGGTCTCGGCGTCGTCGAGGTCCATGGCCCGCCAGTCGTCGGGCAGGATGTGGTCGAGCAGGTCGTCCACGCTCACGGCCCCGACGACGCGGTCCTGCTCGTTCACCACGGGGATGCACGTGAGGTTGTAGGTCGCGAGCTCGCGGGTCACGTGGGCGATGGGGGCGAGGTCCGAGACGGCCTCGAGATCCTTGTCCATGATGTTGCCGATCGCCTCCGGCGGCGGGTACCGCAGCAGGCGCTGGAAGTGGACGACGCCGAGGAACCGGCCCGTCGGCGTCTCCAACGGCGGCCGGGCCACGATCACGAGCGAGGCCAGCGCGGGGGAGATCTCCTGCTGTCGGATGGTCGCCATGGCCTCGGCCACGGTGGCCTCCGGGGGGAGGATGACCGGCACGGGGGTCATGAGCGAGCCCGCCGTGCCCTCCTCGTACTCGAGCAGGCGCCGGACGTCCTCGGCGTCCTCCGGCTCCATGCGTTCGAGCAGCAGCTCCTGCTGGGAGTCGGGCAGCTCGTGGAGCAGGTCCGCCGCGTCGTCCGGGTCCATCTCCTCCAGGACGTCGGCGGCGCGGTCGATGTCCAGCTGGGAGAGGATCTGCACCTGGTCGTCGTCGGGCAGCTCCTGGAGCACGTCCGCGAGGCGTTCGTTCTGCAGCTCCCTGGCGACCTCGACGCGGCGCTTCTCCGACATGTCGTGGAGCATGTCCGCCAGGTCGGCGGGCTTGAGGTCCTCGTGCGCGGCGAGGAAGCTCGTGGCCCCCTGCGGGTCGGCCTGCGCCGTCCAGCGGGCCTCGTCCCAGTTCAGCAGGAGGTGCTCGCCCCGCTGGGCGCGGCCGAAGGGGCCGCGGCCGACGATGCGGCGCACGTACAGGTCCGAGACCAGCCAGTCGCCGTTGCGCTGCTGTTCCAGCCCGATGTCCTCCAGGAAGGCCTCGCCCGACCCGTCGGAGAGGCGCACTTTCCGGTCGAAGAGGTCGGCGGCCACCATCTGCTCGGCGCCACGGCGGGAGAACCGGCGCAGGTTGATCAGCCCGGTCGTGATGATCCGGCCCGAGTCCATGGACGTCACCCGCGTCATCGGGACGAAGACGCGCTTCTTGCCGGGGACCTCGATCACGAGGCCGGTGGCGAACGGGGCTGCGGCGGGGCCGCGGTCCAGCACGACGACGTCGCGCAGCCGTCCCAGGCGGTCGCCGAGGGGGTCGAAGACGTCCAGGCCCAGCAGGCGGGCCACGAAGATCTTGGGGGAGCTCACCGACCCAGCCTACGGCGTGCCGGACCGCGGCTCCGTGTCCGCGTACGGCGGACCGCCGCCCGCCCGGGCGCCGGGCCGGGCACAATGGGTCCATGTCGTTCATGATGTCCAACCCTCAGCCCGGCGCCGAGCAGGGCCTGCCCCGCGGAGAGCTGCTGGCCACCTACGCCACCTACGCGCAGGCGCGCGAGCAGGTGGACCGCCTCGCCGCCACGGACTTCCCCGTGAGCGCCGTGTCGATCGTGGGCAAGGACCTGCGGGTCGTGGAGCGGGTGCGCGGCCGGCTGAACTACGCCCAGGTGGCGTTGTCCGCGGGTGTGCGCGGCGTGTTCTTCGGCGGACTGATCGGCGTGTTCCTCTACCTGCTGGCCCCCGAGGCCGGCCCGGGGCAGATCCTCACCTCCATGCTGCTGGGCCTGGCGGTGTGGCTGATCTTCGGCGTGATCGGCTTCGCGATGCGTCGGGGCCAGCACGGCTTCGCGTCCTCGCAGGCCGTCGTGCCGACGGCCTTCGACCTCGTGGTCGCGTTCGACCACGCCGCCCGCGCCCGCCAGGAGCTGGGCCTGGGCGGTGCCGCGGCCCCGACGCCGCAGCCGGCCCCGCAGC
>NZ_KV825359.1:0-556 GCF_001816085.1 Micrococcus sp. HMSC31B01 | reverse complement strand
CGACGCCGTGCGCACCGCCGCCGGCACCGTGGCGGCCCGCGTCTACGGCGGCGGGGGCGACACCGGCCCGCGCCTGCTCGGCGTGACCGGCACCAACGGCAAGACCACCACGAGCTTCCTCGCCGCCGCCCTGCTCGAGGCCCTGGGGCGCCGGTCGGGCATCGTGGGCACGATCCTGATCCGCGCGGGGGAGCGGGAGGTCCCCTCCACGCTCACCACGCCCGAGGCCACCCAGCTGCACGCCCTCATGGCGCTCATGCGCGAGGAGGAGGTGGACACCGCCGTCATGGAGGTCTCCTCCCACGCCGTGGCGTACCAGCGGATCGCCGGCCTGCGCTACGCGGTGGCCGGGTTCACCAACCTGACCCAGGACCACCTGGACATGCACGGCTCGATGCAGGAGTACTTCGCGGCCAAGGCCGGTCTGTTCGACCCCGCTCGCACCGACCACGCCGTCATCACGCTCGACGGCGGCGAGGGGCCCCGCTGGGGCGTCGCCATGGCCCGGGCCGCCGGCGCTCCCGTCACCACGCTCGCCCTCGGGCCGGCCGCGCCG
>NZ_KV825358.1:0-4063 GCF_001816085.1 Micrococcus sp. HMSC31B01 | reverse complement strand
CGGGTCACCACCGCGACGGCCGACCCAAGCAGGGCCTCGCCCCGACCGCGCTGGCCTCCGCCGTGCGCGCGGCCCTCGAGCCGCTGCCGGTGGCCGCGGTGCTCGTGGCGGATGAGATCCCCACGGACATCCGGCACAACTCCAAGATCGACCGCGCCCGGGTGGCCGACTGGGCGGAGGCCGTGCTCGCCGGCGGGAAGGCGGGTGCGCTGTGAGCGGCTTCGGCTACGACGTCGGCCTCGATGCCGCCGGCATGCCCGACCTCGTCGAGCGCCTCGAGTCGCGCCGCGTCCTGGTGACCGGCGCCTCGGGGCTGCTGGGCGCGGGCGTCGCCCGGGTGCTCGCCGATGCCGGCAACGACGTGACCACCCTGCAGCGGCGTCCCTCGGGCGTGCCCGGTGCGCGGGACGTGCGTGGCTCCGTGACCGACCCGGCCGCCGTCGAGGAGGCCCTGACCGGCGCGGACACCGTGGTGCACGTGGCCGCGAAGGTGTCCGTGTCCGGCCCCGAGCACGAGTACGAGGCCGTGAACGTCGAGGGCACGCGCATCCTGCTGCACGCCGCGCAGCGCCACGGCGTGCGACGCTTCGTCCACGTCTCCTCCCCCTCCGTGGCGCACGCCGGCGACTCCATCGTCGGCGAGGGCGCCGGAGCCGCCAGCCCCGAGCACGCGCGCGGACCCTACGCCCGCACGAAGGCGGCCGGCGAGCGACTGGCCCTGGCCGCCGACCGCGACGACTTCCGCGTCCTCGTGCTGCGCCCCCACCTGATGTGGGGGCCCGGGGACCTGCAGCTCACCGACCGGATCGTGCAGCGTGCGCGGGCCGGGCGGATGCCCGTGCTCGGCACGGGCGCTCCCCTGGTCGACACGCTGTACACGGCCAACGCCGTCGAGGCCGTGGTGGCGGCCGTGTCCGCGGCGGACGTGCACCACGGCGAGGCCCTCGTGGTGACCAACGGCGAGCCGCGACCGGTCGGCGAGCTGATCCGCCAGATCGCGCTGGCGGGCGGTGCCGCGGAACCCGAGCGCCGCGTCCCGGCGGGCCTGGCCCGGCGTGCCGGCGCCCTGATCGAGCGGGCGTGGGAGCGGGACCTGTTCGGGCTGCGGTCCCGGGGCGTGGGCTCCGACGACGGCGAGCCGCCGCTGACCGAGTTCCTCGCCGAGCAGCTCTCGACCGCCCACTGGTTCGACCAGCGGCGCACCCGTGAGGTCCTCGCGTGGACGCCGACCGTGAGCATCGACGAGGGCCTGCACCGCGTCGCGGCGTACTACCGCGACCGCTGACGTCCGCCGCGGTCGGAGCAGCCGCCCGCCCAGGGCTTTCGTTCGGGAAACGGCGCGGGTCACGCCGCTTTCGTTCGGGAAACGGCGGAGACTGCGCCGCCGTCGTCTCGGTGCCCGCCGTTTCCCGAACGACGACGCTCCTGGGGCCGCCGTTTCCCGAACGAAAGTGGGGGGTCAGGCGTCGATGCGCTCGCGGTCCAGCTCGTCGGCGTGGGAGACGATGAAGTCCTTGCGGGGGGCCACGGCGGAGCCCATGAGCAGGTCGAAGACCCGCTCGGCGGCCTCCACCTCGGCGATGTTCACGCGGCGGAGCATGCGGTGGCGCGGGTCCATCGTGGTCTCGGCCAGCTGGTCGGCGTCCATCTCGCCCAGGCCCTTGTAGCGCTGGATCGGCTCGCGGTACGAGCGACCCTCCCGCTCCAGGCGGGCGAGCGTCGCGTGCAGCTCCTGCTCCGAGTACGTGTAGATGACCTCGCGTTCCTTCACGCCGCGGGTCACCGCCTCGATCCGGTGCAGCGGCGGGACGGCCGCGTACACGCGCCCGGCCTCGACCATGGGACGCATGTAGCGGAAGAAGAGCGTCAGCAGGAGGGTGCGGATGTGGGCACCGTCCACGTCCGCGTCCGTCATCAGCACGACCTTGCCGTAGCGGGCCGCATCCAGGTCGAAGCTGCGCCCCGCGCCGCCCCCGACGACCTGGATCAGCGCCGCGCACTCGGCATTGGCCAGGATGTCCGAGACGGAGGCCTTCTGCACGTTCAGGATCTTGCCCCGGATCGGCAGCAGGGCCTGGAAGTCGGAGGACCGGGCCAGCTTGGCGGTGCCGAGCGCCGAGTCGCCCTCGACGATGAACAGCTCGGAGGAGGCGACGTCGTTGCTGCGGCAGTCCGCCAGCTTGGCCGGCATCGTCGAGGTCTCCAGGGCGTTCTTGCGCCGCTGGTTCTCCTTGTGGGTGCGCGCGGAGATGCGCGACTTCATCTCCGCGACGACCTTCTCCAGCAGCGTGTGCACCTGCTGCTTCTGGGCGCGGGCCGTGGAGGTGAGGCGGGCGGTCAGCTGCTTCTCCACCACCTGGGAGACGATCCGCCGCACCGCGGAGGTGCCGAGGATCTCCTTGGTCTGTCCCTCGAACTGCGGCTCGGCGAGCCGCACCGTCAGGACGGCGGTCATGCCGGCCAGCACGTCGTCCTTCTCCACCTTGTCCGACCCGGCCTTGAGCCGGCGCGCGTTGGCCTCCACCTGGGCGCGGAACGCCTTCAGCAGTGCCGCCTCGAACCCGGACTGGTGGGTGCCGCCCTTGGGCGTGGCGATGATGTTCACGAAGGACCGGAACACGGTGTCGTAGCCGACGTCCCAGCGCAGGGCGACGTCCACCTCGCACGTGCGCTGCACATCCTGCATGGAGGTGCGCCCGTCCTCGCCGAGCACCGGGACCCGCTCCTTGAAGGTGCCGGAGCCCTGGATCCGCCACACGTCCGTCACCGGGGTGGCGGGCGTGAGGTGCTCCACGAACTCGGAGATGCCGCCGTCGTACTGGAAGACCTCCTCGACCGGGCCGTCGGCGCCGGGCGTGCCGGGTCGGCGGCGCAGGTCCTTGACCGTGATCCGCAGGCCCGGGATCAGGTAGGCGGTCTGGCGCGCCCGCGCCTGGAGCTCCTCGGCGGAGAACGTCGCGTCCTTCACGAAGATCTGCTCGTCCGCCCAGTAGCGCACGCGCGTGCCGGTCTGCCCACGTTTGGCCTTCCCGACGACGTCCAGCGGCGAGGCGTCCGTGGACGGCTCGAACGGGGCGTCCGGCGACGGGCGCGACCCGTCCTGGAAGCGGCCCGGCTCGCCGCGCCGGAACGACATCTGATGGACCTTGCCCCCGCGCAGCACCTGCACGTCCAGGCGCGAGGACAGGGCGTTGACCACCGACGCGCCCACGCCGTGCAGGCCGCCCGAGGCGGCGTAGGAACCGCCGCCGAACTTGCCGCCGGCGTGGAGCTTGGTGAACACCACCTCGACGCCGGACAGACCGGTGCGCGGCTCCACGTCCACGGGGATGCCGCGCCCGTTGTCCTCGACCTCGACGGAGCCGTCCGGATGCAGGGTGATCTCGATCGACTGCCCGAAGCCGGCCAGGGCCTCGTCCACCGAGTTGTCGATGATCTCCCAGAGGCAGTGCATGAGGCCGCGGGAATCGGTGGAGCCGATGTACATGCCCGGCCGCTTGCGGACGGCCTCGAGCCCCTCCAGCACGGAGAGGTGGCGGGCGTTGTACTCGGTGTTCGCGGGCACGGGGGCGGGCCTTTCGGTGGACGACGGCGGCCGGTCCAGCCTACTCCGCGGGCCGGACACGCCGGGCTCCGCGCCGGACGTCGCGGGCCGCCCGGCTGGGCTCCTCGCGTACGCGGGTGGCGAAACGCGGGTGGAGGGCGGGCGCGCGGGGAAGTTCCCTGCCATCCTTGCTGTTCCATGGGACAAGAGGAGGACCGGCCCGCCCCACCGGCGTCGTCGCCCTCCAGCCCCGAGAGACCCGAGGAGGACACCATGTCCATCACCGCCGTGGCCGAGCCGGCCGCCCTCACCCGTTCCGACCGCTGCGACCGCTGCGGCGCGCAGGCCTACGTCCGCGCCGTGCTGCACTCCGGCGGTGCCCTCCAGTTCTGCGCCCACCACGCCCGCGCCGTCGAGGACGCGCTGCGTCCCCAGGCCGCGCTGTGGCAGGACGAGACGGACCGCCTCACCGCCGGCGCCTGAGGCGCCCGGCATGACGAAGGGCCGGACCCCCGCGGG
>NZ_KV825357.1:0-959 GCF_001816085.1 Micrococcus sp. HMSC31B01 | reverse complement strand
GGGGCCGGGGCCCCACGACCGTGGGCGGGCGGCGGCGGGCTCGACCGGCTCGGCACCGGACTCGGCCGCCGGGGCCGCGCTCACATCCGGGCCGGACACGGTCATGCGCTCAGCCCTGGCCGGCCTTGTACCCGACGCCGCGGACGGTCAGCACGACGCACGGGTTCTCGGGATCCGGCTCGACCTTGGAGCGCAGGCGCTGGACGTGGACGTTCACGAGCCGGGTGTCGGCCTGGTGCCGGTAGCCCCAGACCTCCTCCAGGAGCATCTCGCGAGTGAAGACGTGGCGCGGCCGCCGGGCGAGGGCCACGAGGAGATCGAACTCCAGCGGGGTGAGGGCGATGCCGACGCCGCCGCGGGTGACCTGGTGGCCCGCCACATCGATCTCGAGGTCCCCGATGTGCAGGACCTCCGCCGGCTTGGCCTCCCCCTCACGCAGGCGCGCCCGGACGCGAGCCACGAGCTCGGCGGGCTTGAACGGCTTGGGCACGTAGTCGTCCGCACCCGACTCGAGGCCGCGCACCACATCCGACGTGTCCGACTTGGCCGTGAGCATCACGATCGGCACGTCCGACTCGGCTCGGATGAGCTTGCAGACCTCGATGCCGTCGATGCCGGGGAGCATGAGGTCCAGCAGCACCAGATCAGGGCGCTCGCGGTGGAACGCGGGCAGTGCGGAGGTGCCGTCCGCCGCGAACGTCGGCTCGAAGCCGTCGTTGCGCAGGACGATGCCGATCATCTCGGCCAGCGCCTCGTCGTCGTCCACCACCAGGATCTTGGCCTTGCCCATCCTGACCTCCTCGTCAGCGCTCCCCCCGGCGCCGCGGGCGGGACCGGCCCCGGGCACAGGACATTTTCAGGATCAGCCCGATGATACCCGCCGGGCGGGCCCGTCCCCGGCGGACGACGCCGGAGGTCGCCCCGGTCCGTCGGGGCGCCGGCTCAGCCGCGCAGCTCGG
>NZ_KV825356.1:0-2063 GCF_001816085.1 Micrococcus sp. HMSC31B01 | reverse complement strand
CGCGTCCGGGCGCAGGTCGGGGCGGGAGCCGGTGGGCCGCCGTCGAACGGGGCGCGGGCCTTGTCCACCGCCGGGAGCGCGCGGGAGGCTGGGAGCGCCCGGGATCCCGACGCCGGGCGGAGGAGTGATCTGCATGAGCACGACCCTGACCCTCTTCGGCCACTCGGCCGTCCGCCTCGAGAAGGCCGGCCGGCGCCTCGCGTTCGACCCCGGCGCGTTCAGCGACGCGGCGGTCCTGGACGGCGCGGACGCCGTCCTCGTGACGCACGGCCACCCGGACCACGTGGTCCCCGAGCAGCTGGCCCGGGCGTTGGCCGGCACGGAGACGCACGTGTGGGCGCCACGGGACCTCACGGGGCCGCTGGCGGAGGCGGGGCTCGACGCCGGACACGTGCACACGGCCGTGCCCGGGGAGACGTTCGAGGCCGCCGGTTTCCGGGTGGAGGTGCTCGGCGGGGAGCACGCGATGATCCACGCCGAGGTGCCGCGCCCGGTGAACGTGTCCTACCTCGTGGACGGGGCCGTGCTGCACCCCGGCGACTCGTTCACGGTGCCGGACGCCGACGTCGAGGTGCTCCTGCTGCCCGCCGCCGCGCCGTGGCTGCGCATCGCGGACGTGGTGGACCAGATGCGGGCCATCGCGGCGACGCACACCCGCCCCATCCACGACGGCATCCTCAGCGAGGACGGCAAGGGCGTGGTGGATCGGGTGCTCTCGGGCCTCGCCGAGGGCGTGACCGACTACCGGCGCCTGGCCCCCGGGGAGCCCTGGACGTTCTGAGGCACGGGAAGGCGACGGCGGCCGGCCCGGGGCCGGTCACCAGCTGAGGGTGATCTCCAGCTCGGCGTCGCCGCCGTCCTCGACCTCGAGCTCCACCTCGAGGCCCACGCGGTCCGGGACGGTGACGACGACGTCGCGGCCGCCGTGCTCGATCCGCACGTCGTTCTGCCGGGAGAGCTGGTCGGCGAGGTCGCGCAGGCGTGCGGCGGCCTGCTCGCGGCTGAGGGTCTGCTGCTGCTCGTGCTCGAAGAGGTCCTTGCCCATGGCACCGACGGTAGTCGCTGGGCGGGGCGTGCGCGACGGACGGGCCCCGGCGCGGCCGACGCCGGGGCCCGTGCGGGTCAGCGGGACGCGGCCGGGGTGAGGGCGGGATCGTCGTCGCGGTGGATCTCGAAGCCGGGCGCCCGGTAGGTGGGCTCCCGGCGCTTGAGAGCGCGGATGACGAGCAGGGTCACCGGCACGATGAGGATCTCCACGAACGTCTTGTAGACGAAGCCGGTCACCGTGTAGTTCGCCAGTTCCAGCAGCGAGATGGTGCCGGCGAAGGCGATGGTGCAGAAGATCAAGGTGTCGAAGAACTGGCCGACCACGGTGGAGAGGATGAGCCGGAAGGCCACGTGCCGTTCCTTCATGCGCTCCTTGAGGCGGACCACGATGGACGCGTTGAGCAGGGAGCCCACGAGGAACGCGACGAAGCCGGCCACGGTGATCCTCAGCATCGGCGCGAGGGCCTGGTCCCACACCTCGAAGCCCTCGACGGGCGTGGTCCAGGAGACCACCGTGTAGGTGAGGGCGGCGAGCACGAGCATGGCGAAGCCGAGGACGATGGCGCGGCGGGCCCGGCGCCAGCCGTACACCTCGGCGAGGATGTCGCCGACGATGTACGCGAACGGGAACAGGAAGGCGCCGCCGTCGAAGATGAGGGGGCCGCCGTCGTAGAAGAGGTCCGAGATGACCGGGACGGTGGGGCCGTAGAAGAGCTTGGCCGCGGTGACGCCGGAGAGGATGAGGAGGGCGATGAAGACGCCCACGAAGATGTCGTAGTAGCTCGCGGGCACCCGGGCGTAGGCCGGAGTGCCCTGCCCAGAGGCGGGTCGGTCGGGGGACGGGGTGTCGATGGTGGTGTTCACCGGACCATCCAACACCACACACGACGACGGCGGGCACGGTGGGCGGGTCCGTCCCCGCCCTGGGCAGACGAAAGGGCCCGGGAATCTCACGACTCCCGGGCCCTTCTTCGGTGGAGGCAAGAGGACTCGAACCCCTAACCCCCTGCTTGCAA
>NZ_KV825355.1:0-2609 GCF_001816085.1 Micrococcus sp. HMSC31B01 | reverse complement strand
GATGCTGCTGGCCAACGAGGACGCCCGCCGGACCCGCCGCGACGCCGTCGAACTCGCCGTCACCGGACCCGCCGGCCTGGACGAGGACCCGGTCGACGAGGTCGAGCCGGAGGCCACCGCCGAGCTGCCGGTCGAGGTGCGCGTGCTGCTCGAGACCCTGCTCGACCCGGCGCTGGCCGAGGGCCGGGACCTGCCCGGGGCTGAGGCGCTGCGCTCCCAGCTGCCGCACGCGCGCACCGTCGCATCGGTGGCCGAGGCCATCCGTGAAGCCGGCGAGGTCCCGGACTGGGTGCCGCTCGTCGTCCAGACCGACGACGACGTCCGGCGCGCGGTGCCGAACGACTGCGTCTGGCCCGTCCGCGGCCGCTTCGCCTCCGGATCCGCCGGAGGACACGAGCTCGAGCTGCGCCTGCAGGTGATCGACGGGGAGATCGGCGCCCTGACGGTGACCCTGCCCGCGGACGCCGAGGCGGACAGCGACGCCTGGGACGCGTTCCAGGAGATCGAGTCCTTCCCCGGCGTCGAGGACCTGGCCTTCCACGTGGACGGCGACCGGCGCGCCTGACCGGGAACTCTCCCGGGGCCCGTCCAGCCCGGCCCACTACAGTGGGGACCCGCCCGACGTCGTCGATCCCCCTCCCGGAGAGTTCCCGCCATGACCACCCCCGCCCCGGTCGCGTCCGCCGCCCGTGCCCGTCGCCGCGCGGCCCGTTCCGGCCCCCGCCCGCAGCTGCGCATGGGACTGAACGGGTTCCTCGTGGCCTGGCTGCTGCCCAACCTCGTGATGGCCGCCGTGGTGGCGATCCTGGCCGTGGTCCCGGGCCTGCAGGCCTTCGGCAGCCTGACACCGCTGCTGACGGTGGTCGGGGTCGCCGGGCTGGTGGTGGGGCTGCCGCTGTGCCTGCTCGTGAACTGGGCGTTCCGGCACGTGCTCAACCAGTGGGTCCACGTGCTGGCATACGCGCTGATCGGCATGCTCTACGGCCTGGTGGTGCTCACGCAGGGCGCTGCGGGCATCCTGCCGATGCTCATCCCGGTGATCGGCTTCCCGGCCGCCGTGCTCATGGCCCTGGGCCGGACGGCGGCCCGTCCCCTCGTCCGCACGGTCACCCCGGAGCCGTCGCCCGCCGAGCCGGCCTGAGCACGCCCGACAACGAGAAAGGACGATGGCCGGATGGCCATCGTCCTTCTCGGAACCGCGTCCGGGGCCCGCATCCCCTCAGGCATGTATCCCGGCTCGTGATTCGCACTGTGCACCGTCTCAATGGGGCATGACCCACTCTAGGAGGGACGACGGCGCCCCCGACAGTGGCGGAAGGTGCAGACTTTCGGGCCCTGATGTGATGCAGGTCACATGGGTCTGGTCCGCCGCTGCGACGGCGTCGGCCTCGTCAGACGGACCGGGGGAGCACCGCGCGCACCCGCCACCCCCAGCCCCCCGGCCCGGCCTCGATCGTGCCGCCGAAGGTGGCCACGCGATCCCGCATGGAGTTCAGGCCCACACCGGAGGAGTTCCACTGCGGCGGGCCGGACCGCTCGGTGACGGTGTTCTCCACCTCGAGCACCACGTCCGGCCCCGCGTCGCGGAGTTCGATGCACACGCGCGCGCCCTCGCCGGCGTGCTTGGCGACGTTCGTGGTGGCCTCCTGGAGCACCCGGTGCAGGGTGGAGCGCACGGAGATCGGCATCGCGTTCTGGTCGCAGCGGACGTCCGTCTCCACCGTCATTCCGAGACTGCGCAGCTCCTCGGCCAGTTGGGCCACGGACAGCACCGGATCCGCGGACGTCGCCCCGTCCGCGCCCCCCGCGGCGCCCGGCTCACCGCTCGGGTCCACGATCCCGTCCTCCTGGAGGATGGAGAGCATGCGCCGCAGGTCCCGCAGCGCGTCCTTCGCGGAGTCCCCCACCACGTCCAGCACGCCCTGAGCCGCCTCCGGGGCGCCGAGGTAGCGTGCCGTCCGAGCCTGCATCGAGATGATCGTGAGGTTGTGCGCGACCACGTCGTGCAGGTCGCGGGCCAGGGAGCGACGCTCGGCCTCGGCGGCCAGCCGGGCCCGCTCCTCCGCCTCGAACACCCGGCGGCGATCCCGCTCCCGCCGGGCCAAGCTCTCGCGGATGAAGAGCCCGCCGCCGAGGCCCATGGACATGAGCAGCAGGATGAACCACGTCGCGTTCGACTGACCCACCGCGAACGGCTGGGCGACGCCCCAGGTCAGTGCCAGGACGGCGGCCGTGACGACGAACCCCCAGGAACGGGCGGTCGCCGCGACGGCCCCGAGGACCACGGGCGCGACGACGGCGAAGAGCACCTCGGAACCGCCGACGACGGTCGCGACGGCCCCGGGCAGGAGCAGGGCGAAGCCCACCGTGCTGCGCCACCACTGGGCGAGGAAGGCGCTGGTCGCCGACGCGATGGCGATCCCGTCCAGGACCGGGATGGCGCCGTGGCCCGGGCCGAACAGACCGATGTCGGACGCGGTCGAGGCGAGCAGGAACGCCGACCCGAAGGCGAGATAGACGCGGCTCAGCGGCGCCGCGGCCCAGAACGCGCGCCACCGCAGGCTGCGCGCCTGACGCCACGCCGAAGAGCGGCGCGCCCGGGAGGGCGC
>NZ_KV825354.1:0-4113 GCF_001816085.1 Micrococcus sp. HMSC31B01 | reverse complement strand
CAAGAACCTCATGACCCACAACATCTAGGCACGCCCTCAGACGCCGTAGCTCAGCCCCGAGACGGCGACGGCCAGCGGGCCGTCGTACACCGCGCGGGCCTCCTGGACGGCGCGCTGCGGATCGTTCCACACCGGCAGGTGCGTGAGCAGCAGCTTCCGCGCCCCGGCCTGCGCCGCCGTCTCGCCGGCCCGTCGGCCGGTCAGGTGGACGCCGTCGATGCCGTCGTCCCGGCCCTCGTGGAAGGCGGCCTCGCACAGGAACACGTCCGCGTCCCGCGCGGCCTCGACGAGCCCCTCACACGCGTCGGTGTCCCCGGAGTAGGTGAGCACGCGGGTGGTGACGTCGCCGTCGTCGTCGACGCGGTCCACCTCGACCCGGATCGCGTAGGCCTCGTCGATGGGATGGCGCACGGGGACCGGGGTGAACCGGAACGGACCGAGCCGCTCGGTGCGGCCGGCGGCCCAGCACCGGAACTCGAAGTCCTGGTGCATCCCCGGCTCGGGGTCCATCCCGTACGCCTCGGCGATGCGGTCGGCGGTGCCGGCGGGTCCGTAGACGGGCAGCCGGCCGCGGTCCCAGCCGGCCGGGTTCCAGCGGATGGCCACGTGCATCCCGCACAGGTCCATGAAGTGGTCCGGGTGCAGGTGGGAGAGCAGGATGCCGTCCAGGTCCTCGAGCTCGACGTAGCGCTGCAGCACGCCGAGGGCGCCGTTGCCGAGGTCCAGCAGGATCCGCCATGTGCGCGGGGTGACGCCGTCCTCGGCCACGCCCTCGGCGGTGAGGAGGTAGCACGAGGCGGGTGAGCCCGGGCCGGGGAAGGACCCGGAGGCCCCGATGATGGTCAGCTTCACGTCACACCCTCCTGCTCGGCGCCCAGCCGCACGAAGGCCGTCGAGCGCGTCGGGACCGGCGCGGCCGCGGGGCGGGGCGCGCCGATCGTCTCCAGGCGGCGCACGGACTCGACCTCGGGTCCGAGGAAGCGGCGCGCGAGGGCCTGGAAGTGGTCGGGGTCGCCGGTGGCGGCGAAGCGGTGGCGGGTGGCCTGGCCGGAGCCCGCGGCCGAGTGGGGGTGCTCGAGGCCGAGGCGGACCAGTTCCCGGTAGAGGTCCTTGGCGGTCTCCTCCGCGGAGGAGACGAGCGTGACGTCCTCCCCCATCACGAGCGAGAGGGCGCCGGTCAGCAGCGGGTAGTGGGTGCATCCCAGCACGAGGGTGTCCACGCCCGCCGCGCGCAGCGGGGCCGTGTACTCCCGGGCGGTCTCCAGCAGTTCGGGGCCGGTGGTGATGCCGGCCTCCACGAACTCCACGAACCGCGGGCACGCGACCGAGGTGATCTCGAGGTGCGGGGCGGCCGAGAACGAGTCCTCGTAGGCGCGGGACCCGACGGTCGCCTCGGTGCCGATCACGCCGATCCGGCCCGTGCGGGTGGCGGCCACGGCGCGGCGCACGGCGGGCTGGATCACCTCGATCACGGGGATGCCGTGGCCTCCCGTGTAGCGCTCGCGGGCGTCGCGCAGCACGGCGGCCGACGCGGAGTTGCACGCGATCACGAGCGCCTTGACGCCGCGCGCGACGAGCTCGTCCATGATCGCCAGGGCGAGGGCCCGTACCTCGGCGATGGGCCGCGGGCCGTACGGCGAGTGCTCCGTGTCGCCCACGTAGAGGATGGACTCGTGGGGCAGCTGGTCCATGATCGCCCGGGCCACGGTCAGCCCGCCCACGCCCGAGTCGAACACGCCGATCGGCGCCGCGGCGTCCACGGCGGCGCGCTGGCCGCTCACTGCTCGCCCTCCGCGTCCCCGGCGCCCGGCGCGGACTCGTCCGAGCCCTCGGGCAGCTCGCTGAGCATCTCCGTCATGAGCGTCTCCAGCAGCCACGAGGTGAAGTTGTAGAGCAGGGCCATGGTGGACTCGACGTCCTCCGCGCTGCGCCAGTCGTCCACGGCGTGCACGCGGGCGGCGTCCTCCTCGGTCTCGAC
This sequence comes from Micrococcus sp. HMSC31B01, assembly GCF_001816085.1. NCBI lineage: Bacteria > Bacillati > Actinomycetota > Actinomycetes > Micrococcales > Micrococcaceae > Micrococcus > Micrococcus sp. HMSC31B01. The sequence goes on along the minus strand of NZ_KV825354.1, from coordinate 2,135 downwards.
GCCCAGGCGGGCGGCCAGGACGAGGCGCACGTCGTTGAGCGCGCGGCCGAAGGCCGGCGCCTGGTCGTGCGGCACCTCCACGCGCGTCGAGCGCAGCAGCTCGAGGGCCAGGCGCGCGTCCGCGAGCTTCCCCTCCGACAGGGCGTCCTCGGTCAGGGCCCGGTGGGCGCCCTGTTCGGCGGCGCCGGCCTGGGGCATCGCATCCGGCAGGAGGCGTGCGACGGCCGGGTCGGTGGGGGCCGAGCGCTGCGGCTCCGGGTCCTGGCTCAGGTGCAGGCCGGAGACCAGCCCCCAGAACGCGGCGTCGGACGCGTCCAGCCCGGCCACGGGGCCCGCGTCCTGCGCGGCGGACACGGACGGCGGCGCCGCCGGGGGATCTTCGGGCGTGTCGACGCCGTCCTCGGCGGCCGGGGCCTCGGCGGGGTCCGCCTCGGCGGGGCGCACGTCCGCGCGTCGGCCCTCGAGCAGGGCGACGACGTCCCTGACCAGCCCGCGCAGCAGGCGCACCTCCGGCAGCTCCAGCTGCGCCGTGTACCCCCGCCGCGTCCAGCGGAACCGTTCTGCCATGCCCCTCCTCAGTCCTCCGCCTGCTCCAGCGTGGCCCACAGACCGTAGCCGTGCATCGCGCCCACGTGCAGCTCGGCCTTCTCCTTGGTGCCCGTCGCCACCACGGACCGGCCCCGCTCGTGGACCTCGAGCATGAGCCGCTGCGCCTTGGCGGCGGAGTAGCCGAAGTGGGTGCGGAACACGTAGGCGACGTAGCTCATCAGGTTCACCGGATCGTTCCACACCACGACGTTCCACGGCCGGTCCCGGGCCGTGTCCTCGTGAGGCCGCTCCAGCAGGGCGGTGTCGGTGGCGCCGGCGGGGACGGACTCACCCGGCGCCGGACGCACGGCGCGCGGCGCGGACGGATCGTGGCGGGTCAGCACGGACATGCGCCCCAGTGTACGAGGCGGGCGGGCCAGGACCGGCCCCGCCACGGTCCACTAGGGTGGGCGCGTGAGCCAGAACCCCGTGCCCAGCGCCCCGCGGACCGCCGACGACTGGCAGATCCCCACGGCGCTGATGACCGACCACTACGAGCTGACCATGCTCCAGGCCGCGCTGAAGGCCGGCACCGCGCACCGCCGCTCCCGCTTCGAGCTGTTCACCCGACGCCTGCCCAGCGGCCGCCGCTACGGCGTGGTGGCCGGCGTGGGCCGCGCGCTGGAGGGCCTGTCCCGCTTCCGGTTCGACACGCCCGAGCTCGACTTCCTCGCGGACACCACCGCCCTCGACGACGCCACGCTGGCCTGGCTCGCCGACTACGAGTTCACGGGCGACATCGTGGGCTACGCCGAGGGCGAGGCCTACTTCCCGCACTCCCCCCTCCTGCAGGTGGAGTCGACGTTCGCCGAGGCGTGCATCCTGGAGACCTACCTGCTCTCCATCTACAACTACGACTCCGCCGTGGCCTCCGCCGCCTCCCGCATGACGGCCGTCGCGGACGGCCGCCCGTGCGCCGAGATGGGCTCGCGCCGCACGCACGAGGAGTCCGCCGTGGCCGCCGCCCGCGCCGCGGCCATCGCGGGCTTCACCGCCACCTCGAACCTCGAGGCGGGCCGCCGGTACGGCATCCCGACCGTCGGCACCGCCGCCCACTCCTTCACCCTGCTGCACGACTCGGAGCGCGCCGCCTTCGAGGCCCAGGTCGCCGCGCTCGGGGCGGACACCACCCTCCTCGTGGACACGTATGACGTGGAGCAGGGCGTGCGCACCGCGGTCGAGGTGGCCGGCCCGGCCCTGCGGAACGTCCGGGTCGACTCCGGCGACCTCGTGATCCAGGCCCACCGCGTGCGCGAGCTGCTCGACGAGCTGGGCAACACCGAGACCGGGATCATGGTCACCTCGGACCTGGACGAGTACGCGATCGCCGCCCTGCGCTCCGCCCCCGTCAGCTCGTACGGCGTGGGCACGCGCCTGGTCACCGGGTCCGGCGCGCCCACCGCCTCCATGGTCTACAAGCTCGTGGCCCGCCAGGACGACGACGGCACGTGGGTGGACGTGGCCAAGGCCAGTTCCGGCAAGGCCAGCCGGGGCGGCCGCAAGGAGGCCGCGCGCCGCCGCGACCCGCGGGGCCGGGCCACCGCCGA
>NZ_KV825353.1:0-1919 GCF_001816085.1 Micrococcus sp. HMSC31B01 | reverse complement strand
CTCCTCTCGCGTCCCCTGGTGCTCGGTGCGCAGCGCGGCCAGCTCGGCCTGGGCCCGGCGGGCCTCCTCACCGCCGCCGGCCGCCCGGCGCCACATGAGCCACGCGCCCACCAGGGCACCCAGCACAAGTCCGAGGATGAGGGCGAGCAGCAGGCTGAGGATCTCCATGACCCCACCCTCGCAGGCCGCACGGACACGGTAGGCCGCGGCGCGCCGTCGTCGTGGTGGGCGGCTCAGCCGAAGAGCGGGTTGGGGCCGTTGGCCACGACCTGCGGGTCGCCGTCGACGCGGGCGGCGATGCCCGCCGCGGCCACACCGGGCAGATAGGGGAAGACCATGCGGGTCGAGGCCAGGGCGGCGGCGTCGAAGGCCTCCACCGCGACGGCCGGGCGGGGCCCGTCGGCCGTCTCGATCTCGCCGTCGAATACCGCCACCGCCCGCGTGGGGCGTGGGCTGATCTTCGCGACCGTGGCGGCCGCCTGCTCGGGCTCGAGGTCCGGGTGCTCCCACATGCCGCGCTGGCCGTCGGCGGTGACGGCGAGGATCGTGGGGGCGAACACGGGCTGCCGGCCGAGCGTGTCGAACACGTGCTCCACCGCGAGGCTGATCAGCGGCAGCAGCTCGCCGCCGGGAGGCGTGGGGGTCGGTCCGGTGGGCGTCGGGGTGCTCATGGGGCCGAGGCTACCGGCCCTGTCCGACGGCGCCCACCCGCGCCTAGCGTGAGCCCATGCAGCTCACCATCGCCCCCGGGGACATCACGGCCACGCACGCGGACGCCGTCGTCAACGCCGCCAACTCCACCCTGCTCGGCGGCGGAGGCGTGGACGGCGCCATCCATCGGCGCGGCGGTCCCGAGATCCTGGCCGAGTGCCGCCGCTTGCGCGAGACCGACCTGCCGGAGGGGCTGCCCGCCGGGCAGGCCGTGGCGACGACGGCGGGGCGCCTGCCCGCGCGCTGGGTCATCCACACCGTGGGCCCGGTGTGGGCCAAGACGATCGACAAGTCCGACACCCTCGCCTCGTGCTACCGCGAGTCCCTGAAGGTGGCGGCCGGGCTCGGCGCCCGGACGGTCGCGTTCCCGGCGATCTCCGCGGGGATCTACGGCTGGCCCATGGAGGACGCGGCGCGGATCGCCGTCGAGACCTGCCACGCGATGGCGGACGAGGTGGGCGGCACCGTGGACGAGGTGCTGTTCGTGCCGTACGGCGAGACGGCGGAGGCCGCGTTCCGGACCGTCCTGGACAGGGTTGAGCGGGACTGACTCAACTCCGTGGAATACCCCGTGGGGGGACGGCGTTGCACAGGACAGTCGCCGCTCAACCGGAGCGGCCCGCCCTGCATGAGGAGTGATCGACCATGGCTCGTCCCATTGATCCGTTCCGCGAGATGGAGCGCCTGATGACCGGCTTCGCCCGCACCTCCGGCGCCGCCTCCATGCCCATGAACCTCTACCGCGAGGGCGACGTGTTCGTCGCCGAGGTGGAGCTGCCGGGCGTGGACCCGAGCTCGATCGACGTGGACGTCGAGGAGCGCACGCTCACCGTCCGCGCCGAGCGCAAGGAGGCCCCCGCCGGGGAGGACCGTCGCTGGCTCACCAAGGAGCGTCCGGCCGGCACCTTCGCCCGCCAGCTCAACCTCGGCCAGGGCCTGGCCCTGGACAAGATCGAGGCCGACTACAGCGACGGCGTGCTGCTGCTGACCATCCCGGTGGCCGAGCAGGCCAAGCCGCGCAAGATCCAGGTCAAGCACACCGGCTCCGCCGCCCAGGTGGAGGGCGAGGCCGTAGAGGGTGAGGCCGTGGAGGGCTCCGCCGCCGAGGCCTCCGGCGAGTGATCGCCCTCTGACGGAGCCGTGGCCGGCGTGACCGGCGCGCGGCCCGTTCCCCCGAACGCAGATGCGGCGGGCCCCAGCGGGGGCCC
>NZ_KV825352.1:0-4640 GCF_001816085.1 Micrococcus sp. HMSC31B01 | reverse complement strand
GGCCGGGCTCGGTGAGGGAGCCGTGGGCCAGCAGGGCCCCGCGCCACACGGCGGCGGTGGCCGCCGTCGTCCCGCTGACGAGGACCGGCGCGAGGCCACGCACGGGCCGTCCCCGCTGGTCGATGAGCCCGGTCTGCCGGGCGAGGTCCTCTCCCCCGCGCACGACCCGGAGCACGTACCGCTGACCACGGCGCAGGTTGCCGCCGGAGACCACCACGATCTCCGGGGCCAGGCCGTACAGCTCGGTGATGGCGGCGCGCAGGCGGCGCGCACTGGCGCCGTGGTCCAGTTCAACCTCCACGACGACGCGGCCGGCCACGAGGTGCAACCCCCCGGCGAACCGCAGCATCGCCGCGGTCTCCGCCCGCCGCTCCGGGGTCGCGGCGACCGGCACACGGGCCAGCTCCTCCTTGAGGGTCATGGTCAGCGCCATGCTCGTGCTCCTTCTCGGCGAGGTGCGCGCGTCAGTGGGTCATCGCCTCGTCGATCGCGACGGCCAGGCGCAGCGGGTCGTGGACCTGGGGATCCTGGGCACTGCTCACTCTACTGAACGCCACGCGCGCGCCCATCCGGGCCGCCTCGGCCTCCACCGCCGCCCGGTCGGTGACCGCGTCCACGTCGGCGATCACCACGTCCAGCCGGAGGTCCGGCGCATAGGAGCGCAGCACCTTGAGGTGGTCGGCGTGGGTGAGGCCGGTGGTCTCCTGGTCTCCCGTGCGCAGGTTCAGCACCATGAGGCGCCGGGCGGTGGTGGCGGCGAGGGCCGCGCGCACGTCCGGCATCAGCAGGTGCGGCAGCACCGACGTGTACAGCGAGCCGGGTCCGAGCACCACCCAGTCGGCCAGCTCGATCGCCGAGAGCGCCTCCGGGGTGGCGGGGGCGTCGGACGGGCTCAGGCGGACGTCGGTGACGCGCCCCTCGAACGCGGCGACCGCGAGGGCCACCTGGCCCTCCACGCATCGGGTGCGCAGGCGGCCGTCCGGGCCGGCGCTGAGCACGTCCCCGCCGATGGTCAGCGGCACCCGCGAGACCGGCAGGACCTCACCGTGCGCCCGCAGCAGGGCGCCGGCCCAGCGCAGCCCGTCCACCGGGTCGCCCAGCAGCTCCCAGAGGGCGACGATCAGGAGGTTCCCGAGCGCGTGGTTGTCCAGGGTGGCCTGGTCGGCGGGCACCTCGGTGGAGCGGAAGCGGTGCTGCATGACGTGGGCCCAGGTCCGACCCCAGTCGGTGTCGTCGCACAGGGCGGCCAGCGCCATGCGGAGGTCGCCGGGCGGCAGCACCGCCATCTCCCGGCGGATGGTGCCGGAGGAGCCACCGTCGTCCGCCACCGTGACGACGGCCGTGAGGTGCCCGGCCACGTGCCGCAGGGCCGCGAGGGACGCGGAGAGGCCGTGGCCGCCGCCGAGGGCGGTGACCCGGGCCGTGGGGCGGGACATGCCGGCGCCCACCCCGCGCCCTTCCGAACCCATCCCGGGCGGCAGGGGCAGCTGGCCGGTGAGCGGGGACGTCATTCGCGCCCCATGTCCCGGTGCTGGACGTGCACCGTCACGTGGGGCACCTGGGCCAGACGCCGGGCCAGCTCCTCGGCGACGGCCACGGAGCGGTGCTTGCCGCCCGTGCAGCCGATGGCGAGCGTGGCGTAGTGCTTGTTCTCCCGCCGGTAGCCCTCGAACACCGGCCCCAGCATGGCGACGTACGCGCGCAGGAAGTCCTCGACACCGGGGCGGGAGAGCACGTAGTCCGCGACCGCGGCCTCCGTGCCCGTGTGCGGACGCAGCGCCGGCACCCAGTGGGGGTTGGGGATGAAGCGCATGTCCGCCACGAAGTTCGCGTCCGCCGGGACGCCATACTTGAACCCGAAGCTCATGATGGTCAGGCGCAGCGTGACGGGGCCGGACTCCGAGAACAGCTCGGTGATCTCCGTGGCCAGGCCGTGCACGTTCAGCTCGGTGGTGTCCACCACGACGTCGGCACGCGCCTTGAGCGGCTCGACGACGTCCCGCTCCGCGCGGATGCCGTCCAGCAGCCGGGCGTTGCCCTGCATCGGGTGGGGGCGGCGGCCGGCCTCGAAGCGTTGCAGGAGGACGTGGTCCTCCGCATCGAGGAACACGGTGCGATACTCCACTCCGCTGTTGGCCAGGTGCTGCAGGGCGGCGTACAGCTCCTCGAAGTAGGAGCGCGAGCGCACGTCCACCACGATCGCCAGGCGCGGGAACGCCTCCGGCGAGCGGGCGATGAGCTCGGCCAGCGTGCCGAACAGGGCCGGCGGCATGTTCTCCACCACGTCCCAGCCGTGGTCCTCGAGCGCGTGCGCGGCGGTGGTCCGTCCGGCGCCGGACATCCCGGCGATCACGAGCACCTCGGATGTCGGCGGCTTCTCCGGCTGGAGGGTCTCCTCGATCATGACTCCACTGTATCCGCGGGCGTGTCGGCCGTGAGCGCCGTGTGGACGGCCTCGGCCAGCCGCGGCCCGATGCCGGCGACCTCGGTCAGCCGGTCCACGCCGGCGGCCCGGATCTCGGCGACGGAGCCGAAGTGGTTCAGCAGCGCGGTGCGCTTGGCCGGGCCCAGGCCCGGGATCCCATCCAGGGCGGAGACGGTCATCGCCTTGGACCGCCGGCTGCGGTGGCCCGCGATCGCGAACCGGTGCGACTCGTCACGGATGCGCTGGAGCAGGTACAGGCCCTCCGAGGTGCGCGGCAGGACCACCGGGAACTCGTCGCCCGGCAGCCACACCTCCTCGAGCCGCTTGGCCAGCCCGACCACGGGCAGGTCGTCCAGGCCCAGCTCCTCGAGGACCGCCGCGGCCGCGGCCACCTGGGGCGGGCCGCCGTCGACCACCACGAGCGAGGGCGGGTACGCGAAGCGGCGCCCCGCCTCCTGATCGTCCCCCTCGACCTGACCGGAGAGCGGGGCGCCCTCCGCGCGCTCCTTGGCCAGGCGGGCGAAACGACGCCGCAGGACGTCGCGCAGGGACGCCGTGTCGTCCCGGGCGGCCTCCCCCGTGACGTTGAAGCGGCGGTAGTCCTTCTTCTTCGGCAGCCCGTCCTCCATGACGACCATCGAGCCGACCACGTTGGTGCCCTGGGAGTGGGAGATGTCGTAGCACTCGATGCGCAGCAGGGGCTCGGTGATCTCCAGGGCCTCCTGCAGCTCCCGCAGGGCGGCGGAGCGGGTGGTGAGGTCCCCGGACCGCCGCGACTTGTGCAGCTTGAGGGCCATCTCCGCGTTCTCCCGGACGGTCTCCATGAGGTCCGCCTTCGAGCCCCGCCGGGGCACGCGCACGGCGACCCGGGACCCGCGCAGGCCCGAGAGCCACTCGGTGAGCTGTGCGGCGTCGCCGGGCTCGACCGGGACGAGGATCTCGTGCGGGATGCGCTCCGGCCCCTCGAGGTCGCCGTAGACCTGCTGGAGCAGGTGCGCGACCATCTCCGGCTCGGCGACGTCCTCCACGCGCTCCATGACCCAGCCGCGCTGGCCGCGGATGCGTCCCTGCCGGACGTGGAACACCTGCACCGCGACCTCCAGCTCGTCCGCGTGCAGGGCGAAGATGTCCGCCTCCGTGTTCTCCGGCAGCACCACGGCGTTGCGCTCGAACACGCGGCGCAGCGCGGCGATGTCGTCCCGCAGCCGGGCCGCGTCCTCGTAGCGCAGCTCCTCGACGGCACGGGCCATGGCCTTCTCCAGCTCGCGGATGAACCGGTTCGCGTCCCCGGCCATGAAGTCGCAGAAGTCCTGGGCCAGCGCGCGATGGTCCGCCGGGCTGATCCGGCCCACGCAGGGCGCCGAGCACTTGCCGATGTAGCCGAGCAGGCACGGCCGGTCCTGGGCGCGGGCCCGCTTGAACACGCCGGCCGAGCACGTGCGGACCGGGAAGACGCGCAGCATCAGGTCCACGGTCTCGCGGATCGCCTTGGCCGGGTGGAACGGGCCGAAGTACTTCACGCCGGGCTTCCGGTCGCCGCGCATCACCTGGACGCGCGGGAACTGCTCGTTCATGGTCACGGCCAGGTACGGGTACGACTTGTCGTCCCGGTACATGATGTTGAACCGGGGGCGGTACTCCTTGATCCACGTGTACTCGAGCTGGAGCGCCTCCAGCTCGGAGCCGACGACGGTCCACTCGACCGCGGCCGCCGTGAACACCATGGTCCGGGTCTTGGTGGCCAGCCGGGCGGGGTCCTGGAAATAGGAGCTCAGGCGGGCGCGCAGGTTCTTCGCCTTGCCGACGTAGACGACGCGTCCGTCCGCGTCGCGGAAGCGGTAGACGCCGGGCGACGTGGAGATCTCGCCCGGAGCCGGGCGGTAGGAGGCCGGATCAGCCACGGGCACCCGGGGCGGCGTTGTAGGCGTCCACCCGCTCCTGCCCCGAGAGCGCGCCGATGGCGTCCATGATCGCCGCCGTCGCGTCGCGGCGCTGCGGCAGGGTGTGTCGACGCCCGGGGTGGCCGAAGTCCAGGGGCGCGCCCACGCGCACGGAGAACCGGTGGGGACGGAAGCCGTTCGTGTCCGGCGGCTGGAGGTGCTGCGTGCCGACGAGGCCCACGGGCACCACGGGTGCGCCGGTGGCCAGGGCCAGCCAGGCCGCACCGGTGCGGCCGCGGTAGAGGCGGCCGTCGCGGCTGCGGGTGCCCTCCGGG
>NZ_KV825351.1:0-783 GCF_001816085.1 Micrococcus sp. HMSC31B01 | reverse complement strand
CTGGAGGGCCAGCGGGGCGGCGGCGCCGTCGAGGGCGCGGCGGGCCCGGCGGATCTTCGGCAGCACGACGTCGAGGAACGCCTGCCCCCCGAAGCCGGGCTCCACGGTCATCAGCAGGAGCATGTCCAGCTCCGGGAGCATGTCCAGGTACGGCTCGACCGCGGTCGCCGGCCGCAGCGCCATGCCGGCCTTCGCCCCGGCCGCGCGCAGCTCCCGGGCCAGCCGCACGGGCGCCGCCGAGGCCTCGGCGTGGAAGGTGACGGACTCGGCCCCCGCCTCCGCGTAGCCCGGCGCCCAGCGGTCGGCGTCCTCGATCATCAGGTGGAGGTCCAGCGGCAGGTCGGTGGCGCGGCGGATCGCCTCGACCACGGGCAGGCCGAGGGTGAGGTTCGGGACGAAGTGGTTGTCCATGACGTCCACGTGCACCGCGTCCGCACTGGGGATGCGGGCCAGCTCGTCGGCGAGGCGGGCGAAGTCCGCGGACAGGATCGAGGGGTGCAGGCGCGGGGCGCGGGCGGTCATGGGCGGGTCCTCTCGGTCAGGCGCCGGGGGCGCGCAGCAGGGCCAGGAACATGGCGTCGGTGCCGTGCCGGTGCGGCCAGAGCTGGGCCGTGCAGGCGACCACGTCTGCCGGCTCCGGCGCGCCGGCGGGTTCGGCCTCGTCCAGGCGCAGGTCGTCGAGCGCGACGGCGTCGAGGGCGGTGCGGGCGTCGAGCAGCTCCAGCTCGGGGTGGCGGCGCACGAGGTCCTGGACCTGGACGACGGTCTCCGCGACGTGCGGGG
>NZ_KV825350.1:0-2247 GCF_001816085.1 Micrococcus sp. HMSC31B01 | reverse complement strand
CGTCCGCAGGGCCATGCGCTGGGCCGCGCCACGCACGCGCGCCCGCCGGGCGGCGGCCCCCTCGGGCAGGCGGATCATGCCCTCCTGGGCGACCGTGGCCACGAGCGTCCCGTCCTCGGTGAACACGGCGCCCGTGCCGAGGCCGCGCGCGCCCTGGGCGCTGGGGGAGTCCTGGACGTAGAGCAGCCACTGGTCGACGCGGGCGGGCCGGTGGAACCACATCGCGTGGTCCAGGGACGCCACGGACATGCCGGGCTGGATCCAGGCGACGCCGTGCTGCCGCAGGATCGGCTCGAGAAGCGTGTAGTCCGAGGCGTAGGTGAGCGCCGCCCGGTGCAGCGCGGGGTCGTCGGCCAGCGGCGTGAACGTCTTCATCCACACCATGTTGCGGTTCTCGGTCTCCGGGGCCGGGTCCACGTAGAGGGCCGGGGTGACGTGACGGATGTCGAACGGCCGGGCCCACGCCCACTCCTGAGCCACGGGGTGGTTGATGCCGCCCAGCACGTCCGCTGTCGTGGGCAGGTCCTCGGGCCGGGGCACGCCCTCGGGCATGGCCACCTGGTGGTCCAGCGCGCTGCCGGCGGGTTCCTGGAAGGAGCAGGTCAGGGCGAGGATGGCCTTCTCGTTCTGAGAGGCCAGCACCCGGCGGACGGAGAAGGAGCGGCCGTCCCGCAGCGTCTCGACGGTGAACGTGATGGGCTGCAGCGCGTCCCCGGGGCGGATGAAGTAGCCGTGGAGCGAGTGGGCGGGGCGGGCGCCCGGCACCGTGCGGGAGGCGGCCGCCAGCGACTGGGCGAGCACCTGGCCGCCGAACACCCGGCCGTGCGTCTGGCGGGGGGTCGTGCCCGTGAAGCGGACCTGACCCGTCACCGGGTCCGGCGCGGCCGGCGTCAGCTCCAGGATCCCGCGCAGCACGTCGGTGGGGTCCTTCGGGGCCGAGGCCGGGCGGGCCGGTGCGCGACCGGGGCGGGGACGGGGATGGCGCTGCGGCACGAACGGCTCCTTCGACGTGGATGGACCCCGCGACGGCGGGGCGGCCCGGGACGCGACGGACCTGGGACAATGCTTGCATGACCGAGCACTCCGCCGCCGCACCAGTCCTCCGCTTCGTCGACGACCGCGCTGTGCGGGACCTCGAGCAGCTGGCCACCCGCGCCCGTCGCGTCGCCGACACGGGGATGCGCCTGCACGTCGTGCCTGAGGCAGGGCGCTCCCGCACCCCGATGCTCGCCCAGTGGGTCTCCGTGCTGCAGCCGGCCGGGCTCGGAGACGGGGTGCCCGTCGTCCTGGGGCTGCGCACCGTGCCCCTGGCGACCGCCGACGGCGTGGCGGACCTGGACGCCGTCGTCGCCCTGGGCTCCGTCACCGAGCGCACCGCCCGGATGCGCGGCCAGGACCCCGTCGACCTGGCGTTCGCCGTGCCGCCGGGCCGCGAGCACGTCACCTGGACCGCGCTGACCCCGCCCCGCGGCGGCTGGACGCCCGTGGCCGAGGTCGCCGACGAGGAGCTGGCCGAAGTGGCCACGCGCGGCGCCGACGCCGTGCGGGACGCCCTGCCCGAGAACCCGGGGGAGGCGCTGGTCCGCAAGATCCGGGCGCAGATGTGGGGACCCCTGCTCGGGGGCGACGCTCTGCAGTTCCCGGCCGGCATGGCCTTCGGCGCGCACGCGCTGGGCTTCCTGCGGCCCGGCGGCCGCGCCCGGCTCAGCACGGCGGGGCCGTGGACGCGCCTGGACACCCCCGGCGGCTTCGTACTGGGCCGCCCCGCCATGGCGGTGTGAGCCCGCGCCCCATGTCGGGGCGCGGACCGCGGGCCGGTCAGGCCGAGTTCTGCAGGGAGTGGGCGGCCCGCTCCAGGTAGTCCCAGAGTTCGGCCTCGTGCAGCGGTGACAGCTCCAGCGTGTCCACGGCGGCGCGCATGTGGCGCAGCCACGCGTCGCGCGCGGCCGGGTCGATCCGATACGAGGCGTGGCGCATGCGCAGGCGGGGGTGGCCGCGCTCCTCGGAGTACGTCCGCGGTCCGCCCCAGTACTGCTCCAGGAACATCAGCAGCCGGCGCTGGGCGCCCTCGAAGTCGTCCTGCGGATACATCGGGGCGAGGATCTCGTCTTCGCGCACGCGGGCGTAGAACTCGGCGGTCAGCCGGTCGAAGGTCGGGCGGCCGCCGACGGCGTCGTAGAAGCTGGTGGCCTGACCGGGCGCGGCCGGGGTCCCCGGGGTCGCACCGGCGGGGCCCGCCGCGGCGTC
>NZ_KV825349.1:0-2993 GCF_001816085.1 Micrococcus sp. HMSC31B01 | reverse complement strand
CCCCGCCGGCGCCCGCCGCGCCCGGCGGACCTCAGGTCCGGCCGACGAACCACCCGCGCAGGGTGCTCAGCCGCTTCTCCAGCTGCTCGCGGGAGGCCTGGGCCACGGCGGGGCCGCCGGAGATCTCCCGCAGGCGGTTGTGGATCACCCCGTGCGGCTGGCCGGAACGGGCCGCCCAGGCGGACACCGTCTTGGACAGCTCGGAGCGCAGCTCCTTCATCCGCCGGTGGTCCACGACGTCGGCGGGCTCGGCCGCCTGCGCACGCGGCCGGCGCTGGATCTGCTCGGCCTGCCGCTGCCGCAGCAGGGCGGAGACCTGCTCGGCGTCCAGCAGGCCCGGGATGCCGAGGAAGTCCTGCTCCTCCTCCGAGCCGACGGCGCCGCCGAGGCCGAACTCGCCGCCGTCGAAGAGCACCTTGTCGAAGCTCGCCCGGGACTCGAGGGCCTCGAACTTCTCCCGCGTCAGCGCGTCCGAGCCGCTCTCGGCCCGGTTGGCCTCCGCGATGAGGTCCTCCTCGGGGGCGTCCTCGAGGTCCTCGACGTCGACGGCGCCCTCCTTGCGGTCCAGCGCGTGGTCCCGCTCGAGCTCCATCTCGTTGGCCAGCAGCATGAGCGCGGGCACGGACGGCAGGAACACCGAGGCGGTCTCCCCACGCCGGCGGGAGCGCACGAAGCGGCCCACGGCCTGGGCGAAGAACAGGGGCGTGGACGTGGACGTGGCGTACACGCCCACGCACAGGCGGGGCACGTCCACGCCCTCGGACACCATGCGCACCGCCACCATCCACCGCTCGTCCGACGCGGCGAACTCCTCGATGCGATCCGAGGCGCCCTTGTCGTCCGAGAGGATCACGGCCGGCCGCTGGCCGGTCAGCGCCTCGAGCTGCGCGGCGTACGCGCGCGCGTCCTGGTGGTCCGAGGCGATCACGAGGCCGCCGGCGTCGGGCACGTTGCGGCGCACCTCGGTGAGCCGGCGGTCCGCAGCGCGCAGCACGGACGGGATCCACTCGCCCGCCGGGTCCAGCGCGGTGCGCCAGGCGGAGGCGGTGATGTCCTTCGTGGCGGCCTCGCCGAGCTGAGCCTCCATGACCTCGCCGGTGGAGGTCTTCCAGCGCATCTGCCCGGAGTAGGCCATGAAGATCACCGGGCGCACCACGTGGTCCCGCAGCGCCGGGCCGTAGCCGTACGTGTAGTCCGCCTTCGACCGCTCGATGCCGTCCGCACCGAGTTCGTAGCGGACGAAGGGAATGGAGGCGGTGTCCGAGCGGAACGGGGTGCCGGTCAGGGACAGACGCCGCGTGGCCGGCTCGAACGCCTCACGGATGCCCTCGCCCCAGCTCAGGGCGTCGCCGCCGTGGTGGATCTCGTCGAGGATCACCAGCGTCTTGGCGGCCTCGGTGCGGTTGCGGTGCAGGACGGGCTTGTTCGCCACCTGGGCGTACGTCAGCGCCACCCCGCGGTACTCGGCGCCGTGCCGCCCGTCGGCGTTCTTGAAGTTCGGGTCGATCGCGATGCCGACGCGCGCGGCGTTGTCCGCCCACTGGCGCTTGAGGTGGTCCGTGGGCGCGACGACGGTCAGCCGCTGCACGACGCCGGAGTCCATCAGGATCTTGGCCACGCGCAGCGCGAACGTCGTCTTGCCCGCGCCGGGGGTCGCGACCGCCAGGAAGTCCTGCGGGGCGGTCTGGAGGTAACGCTCCAGCGCCTCCTGCTGCCACTGGCGCAGCTTGGGGGCCGTCCCCCACGCTGCGCGCTCGGGCATGGCGGGGGGAAGGTCCTCGCCGATGTGGAACAGGTCGTGCTGGACGCTGCCGTCCGGGGTGCCGCTCGTCAGGGAGCGGCCGTCAGCCACGGCCGCGGCCTCCGAACCAGCCACCGCGCTTGCCGCCGCCGTCGCCGTCGCCGCCGTCCTGCGGCTCGCGCAGGCCCTCGTAGATCTCCTTGCACGTGGGGCACACGGGGAACTTGTTCGGGTCCCGGCCCGGCACCCACACCTTGCCGCACAGGGCGATCACGGGGGCGCCGGTGACGGCGGACTCCGTGATCTTCTCCTTGCGGACGTAGTGGGCGAAGCGCTCGTGGTCGCCGGGCTCGATCTCCTGGCGCAGCTCCTCACGCTCGAGGACGGACGTGCCGCCGCCGGCGGGCGCGAAGGGGTCGTTCAGGTCGGGTTCGCCGGTCACACTCATGCGGGCCAGTCTAGCCGCGCCCCTCAGAAGGCAGCCACGGCCTGGTAGGTCTCGGCCTGCGCGCGGTCGTACCAGCGCGCCCCCAGGCGCACGCCCAGCCACAGCGCGACGGCGCCCCACGCGAGCCCGAGCGCCACCGTCACCCAGCCCCACACGGCGGCCCCGGTGACGAGCCGGACGACGAAGGGCACCAGGAACGGCACCGCGAGCGCCAGGCTGACCAGCATCGCGGCGCCCTGGACGAGCATCGTGCGCATGGCCGCGCCCTGCGGCGTCGCGAACGGGCTGTCCCCCGGCTTCGGAACCGGGTAGACGAAGCGGGCGGAGACGAACGCGGACAGCCCGGCGGTCGTCCCGAACAGGCCGAGGGCCAGGCCCAGCATCGGCGCCAGCAGGGACCAGTCCCCCGCCGCCGCCACCGTCGCCGTCGTCACGAGCAGGATCATCGGCACGCCCCAGCCCGCCAGGCCCAGGACCCGGCCCCAGCGGTCGTCCACGCCCCGCACGCCTGAGACGACGTGCAGGTGGAACGCCGTGTGGTCGTAGGCGATGTCCGCGGAGATCGAGTAGGCCAGGGACCAGGCGGTGATCGGCCCGAGGATCAGCAGCAGGCCCAGTCCGGGACCCCCCTCCGCGGCCATGCCCCCGGTGAACCACAGCAGGACGGCCATGAGCGGGATGATGATGAGCCCGGCCGCGTACCGCGGATCGGCCAGCCAGTAGCGCTGGGCGCGGGCCGCGATCGCGGTGCGCGGGCCCGTGGCCCGTCGGCCCAGCCAGCGCAGCGGCGTCGGGTCCGCTCCC
>NZ_KV825348.1:0-3032 GCF_001816085.1 Micrococcus sp. HMSC31B01 | reverse complement strand
TGCGGCGGCCGCCTCCTGCGCCACCCGCGAGGACTCAGCCGCGGCCGCAGCCGCGGAACGGGACGCCTCCGCCGTGTCCTCGGACGGGGTGGCGGACTCGGTCGCGGATGCAGTCGACGCCGACGCGGAGGACGCCGAGGAGGACTCGGACGACGCCGACGTCGACGTCGACGGCGACGGCTCGACCGCCGGGGCCGTCGTCGAGCTCTCGGCGGCGACGGGCTCGGAGCGGTCGCCGGTGAGCCACGGCAGGACGACGCCCACGAACAGGCCGGCGAGCAGGACGAGGCCGGCCACCCAGAGCAGCGGGCTCAGGCGGCGACCCCCGCCCGCGGCGGTCGCGCCGGCAGCGGCGAAGGACTCGCGGTGCGCGCCGCGCTGGTCCGTGTACTCGGGGACCTCGTCGAAGCGGTCGGGCTGGTAGGCCATGGGTCAGTTCTCCTGGCGGGAAGCGGGCGTGGACGGCGCCGGATCCGCGGGTCCCCTCCGGGCCCGGCTGCGGGTGCCGCGCTTGCGCAGCAGCCGCGTGACCAGCAGGGGTCGGTAGGCCAGGGCGGCCTCACGGTCCAGCAATCCGTTCAACACCTGATAATAGGCGGTCGGAGGCAGCCCCAGACGCTCTCGGACGGCGTGGTCCTTGGCCCCGCCGTACCGCCAGGTGGCGGCCTCCAGGTCCAGGACCGCACGCTCCAGGTCCGTCAGCTCGTCCCGCCGTGGCCGCGCGTCGGCACCCTCGTCCGGGGCCGGATCGGGCGAGACGGGCGTGGGGTGGGACATGGCGGCCACTGTACCCACCCGGTCTACCCTCGGGGCATGGAGTTCATCGCGCCCCTGGATCCGGGCTGGGAGGCGGCCCTCGCCCCGCAGGCCGCCGCGTTCGAGCAGGTCGGCGAGGCCCTGCGTGCCCGCCGGGCGGCCGGAGAGCAGGTGCTGCCGGCGCCGGAGCACATCCTGCGGGCGTTCCGTCAGCCGTTCGCGGACGTCCGCGTCCTCGTGCTGGGCCAGGACCCCTACCCGACGCCGGGCCATCCGATCGGCCTGAGCTTCGCGGTGGACCGCCACGTGCGGCCGCTGCCCCGCTCCCTGGCCAACATCCACCGGGAGCTGCACGACGACCTCGGCATCACCCCGCCCGCCCACGGCGACCTCTCCGCGTGGACGGACCAGGGCGTGCTGCTGCTGAACCGCGCCCTCAGCGTGCGGGCCGGCGCACCCGGCAGCCACCGCGGCCTCGGCTGGGAGCAGATCACGGAGGCCGCGGTGCGGGCCCTCTGTGCGCGCGGCACCCCGCTCGTGGGGCTGCTGTGGGGAGCCGACGCGCGGCGCATGGCGCCGCTGCTGACGGCGGCGGGGGCCGGCGTCGTGGAGTCCCCGCATCCCTCGCCCCTGAGCGCCCACCGCGGGTTCTTCGGCTCCCGGCCGTTCAGCCGGGTGAACCGGCTCCTCGAGGCGGCCGGCGCGGAGCCGGTGGACTGGCGCCTGCCCGACTGAGCCGGGCCGCCGGTCAGCCGCGCTGGTGCATCACGAGCTCGGTGGGCAGCAGCGTGCCCATCCGGTCGGTGATCGGCTTGGCCAGGGTGTTGCCGAAGGCGACGCCGGCCGCGATCGCCACGACGATGACCGCGGCGTTGAACAGTCCCTCGACGCCCAGCAGCGTGGCCCCGGTCTCCACGGTGAACCCGTAGACGGACCGGAACATGGTGAGTCCGGGAAGCAGGAACAGCATGGACGGCAGGACGATCACGAGCGCCGGGGCCGCGAGCCGCTGGGCCACCAGGCGGCCGAGGAACCCGACCGCCGCCGCGGCGACCGCGGGCACCAGCCGGTCACTGACCCCGATCTGCTGCGCTGCCAGGTACGCGCCGAAGCCGGCCCCGGACACGAGACCGCAGGCCAGGATCTGCGGCCACCGCGACTGCTCCACCACCGCGTCCGCCATGCCCGCGGCCATCACGAGGCCCAGCAGCAGCAGCGGCGGATAGCTCAGCGTCCCCGCCTCGGCCAGGTCCAGCTGTTCGAATCCCACGAGATCCCCGATGCCCACGGCGATCATGATCCCGGCCATCACCCCGGCGAACACGAGCAGCGCGGAGAGGAAGCGGCCCGCGGCGGTCACCGGGAAGCCGTGGATGGCGTCCTGCACCGCGGTGACGAACCTCGCCGTGGGCAGGAGCATCATGATGCCGCCGGCGATCACCAGCGCGGGGTTGACCGGCAGGTCGAGGGCGTGGGCCATCAGCGCGATCACCGTGGCCGTGATCGCCCCGAACATGGTGGAGAAGATCTCCGGGAAGCGCGCCTTGTCCGCCTGGACCTTGAGCCAGAAGACCAGCCAGGTGGAGACCATGCCCAGGGCCGCGCCCGTCCAGGTCCCCCCGATGAACGGCACGAAGCAGGCCACGAACACGCCGGAGAAGAGGACCTCGAAGACGGCGGGGAACGGCTTGGGCTGATGCCGGATCTCCACGAGCCGGCGCTGGGCCTCGGCCCGGTCCACCTCGCCCGCGGCGATCTCCTCGACCAGCCGGTGGACGGCCACGAGCCCCTCGAAGTTCACCGAGGACGAGCGGACCACCCGCTGGAGGGTGAACGGGGCCTCGCCGCGTGAGGAGTCGGGCGCGTAGTTCAGGGAGATGGACTGGTTGGTCAGGTCCACCTCGGTCTCGAGGATCCCGTAGGCCTGCGTGGCCACGATGATCGAGGTCTCCACGTCCAGCGAAGCCGCGCCGAAGCTGAACATCGTCTCGCCCAGCTTGAGCGCGAAGTCCAGGGTCGTGCGGGCCTCGAGGGCCTGCGCCTCCGCGCGGCGCTGCTGCAGCGTGGAGCGCATGCGGCGCCCGTACGGCGAGGAGTGCAGGCGGTCGGCCAGCACGAGCGCCTGCGTCGGCAGGTTCTCGACGAAGACCTCGCGGGAGCGCCGGCCGCGCCGACGCCCGCGCTTCTCGGGCGGGCCCACGGGGACCACCGGGTCCGGGACGGTGATGTCCGGCGCGGGGATCACGTCCGGGGCGGGCAGGGCGCCGTCGGCCTCC
>NZ_KV825347.1:0-4058 GCF_001816085.1 Micrococcus sp. HMSC31B01 | reverse complement strand
TCGCCGCGGCCGACGGCACCGGCCCCGCCGACGGTGCGGCCGTGATGGCCGAGGCGGTGCGTGTGGCCGACGGCCTGGCCCGCCCCGGCGACATCGTGCTCATGGCGCCCGCCGCAGCGTCGATGGATCAGTTCCGCTCCTACGCGGCCCGCGGCGACGCGTTCATCGAGGCCGTTGCCGGGCTGATGCGCGAGCACGGCTGGGACGTGCACGACGACGCCGCGCCCGACGCCGACTGACCCGCCGCCACCCGACCGTCTCGCTTCCCCCGTGAGGAGGGCCATGTCCCCGATCGAGCTCCGCCCGGTCCGCCCCCGCGCGGCCGACGACGCCCCCGAGCACCGGGAGCGGATCCTGCGCCGGATGTGGCGGGTCCTCGAGGGCCGCCGCGCCCTCGACCTGTCGGTCCTGCTCATCAGCGGCTGCACCGCCCTGCTCACCGTGCTGGGGCTCGTGATGGTGCTCTCTTCGTCCTCCGTCGAGGCGATCGGCACCGGCGGCGGCTCGTACGCGCTGTTCCTGCGCCAGAGCGCCTGGGCGGTGGCGGGCGTGGCGGCCCTGCTCGTGTTCTCGCGCCTGCCGGTGCGCGTCCTCAAGGCGCTCGCCTGGCCGGCGTTCGGCGTGGCCGTGATCCTGCTCGCGCTGGTCGCGTTCTCCCCGCTCGGCGTCACCGTGGGCGGCAATCGCAACTGGCTGGGCATCGGCGGGTTCCGGATGCAGCCCTCCGAGGCCGCCAAGCTCGCCCTGGCCCTGTGGGCGGCGGCGGTCCTGGAGCGCAAGCACCGCCTCGTCACCCAGGTGCGGCACGCGCTGATCCCGGTGCTGCCCGGCGGCCTGTTGCTGCTGGTCCTGGTGATGGCGGGCAGCGACCTCGGGACCGCGATCATCCTCGCGATCGTGCTGGCCACGGTGCTGTACGTGGCCGGCACCCATTGGGGGGTCTTCCTCACCTTCCTGGCGCTGAGCGTGCTGGGCATCCTGGCCCTGACCCTCCTCGCCCCGCACCGCATGGTCCGGGTGCAGGCCTGGATGGGGGACTGCTCGGACGCCACCGACCCCTGCTTCCAGCCGGCGCACGGGATGTACGCCCTGGCCTCCGGCGGCTGGTGGGGCGCGGGCCTCGGCCAGTCCCGACAGAAGTGGAGCTACATCCCGGAGGCCGAGAACGACTTCATCTTCACCATCCTCGGCGAGGAGCTCGGGCTCGTGGGCACGCTGGTGGTGCTGCTGGCCTACCTCGGCCTGGCGATCGGCATCTACCGCGTCG
This sequence comes from Micrococcus sp. HMSC31B01, assembly GCF_001816085.1. Lineage (NCBI taxonomy): Bacteria > Bacillati > Actinomycetota > Actinomycetes > Micrococcales > Micrococcaceae > Micrococcus > Micrococcus sp. HMSC31B01. The sequence continues at coordinate 2,791 of NZ_KV825347.1, read as the reverse complement.
CCGCCGGGACCACGTCCACGTTCATCCGCCTGTCCACGTGGGGGATCCTGGCCTGGCTGGTGGGCCAGGCGGCCGTCAACATCGCGATGGTCTCCGGGGTCATCCCCGTGGTGGGCGTCCCGCTGCCCTTCATCTCCTATGGTGGTTCCGCGCTCACCCTGTCCTTGAGCGCGGTCGGCATCGTGCTGGCCTTCGCCCGCCACGAGCGCCGCCGTGCCGCCCAGCCGGACGCCCGCCCCCAGGCGGACGAGCCGGACACCGACCCCCTCCCCGTGATCCCCACCCCCGCCCTCCAGGAGCCCCGATGACGCAGACCTCTCATCCCTCCGGACCCCTGCGGGTGGTGCTGGCCGGCGGCGGCACCGCCGGCCACATCTCCCCGATGCTCGCCATCGCCCGCGCCCTGGAGGGCGACGGCGGCGGTCCCGTCGAGTGCACCATGGTCGGCACCGCCTCCGGCATGGAGACGCGTCTCGTCCCCGAGGCGGGCTACGAGCTCGACCTGATCGACCGGGTCCCGATGCCGCGCCGCCCGTCGATGGACGTCGTCCGCTTCCCGGCCCGCATGCGCGCCGCGGTCGCCACGGCGGCCCGGATCCTGCGGGACCGGCGCGCCGACGTCGTCGTGGGCGTGGGCGGCTACGTCGCGACCCCCGTCTACCTCGCCGCGTTCCGTGCCGGTGTGCCCGTGGTGGTCCACGAGGCCAACGCCCGCCCCGGCCTGGCCAACCGCATCGGCGCCCTGCGGGCCACGCACGTCGGCACCGCCCTGCCGGACACCCGCCTCCGCGGCGCCCGCTGGGTGGGCATGCCGATGCGCCCCGAGATCTCCGGTCTGGACCGGGCGGCCGCCCGCCGTGCCGCCCGTGAGGCCCTCGGCCTCGACCCGGACCGGACCACCGTCGTGGTGACCGGCGGCAGCTCGGGTGCGCTGGCCGTGAACCGCACCGTGCGCGCCGCGCTGGGCGACCTCCTGGACGCCGGTCTGCAGGTGTTCCACCTGACCGGTCGGGACAAGGCCCTCACCGAGGACGACGGCAGCCTGCTGGTCCGGGACGGCTACGTCCAGCGGGAGTACCTGGCGGGCATGGAGCAGGCCTACGCCGCCGCCGACCTGATCGTCGCCCGCTCGGGCGCCGGCACGGTCTGCGAGGTGTCCGCGGTCGGCCTGCCCGCCGTCTACGTCCCCCTGCCCATCGGCAACGGCGAGCAGGCGCTCAACGCCCGCCCCGTGGTGGAGGCGGAGGGAGCGCTGCTCGTCCGCGACGACGCCTTCGGGCGCGCGTGGGTGCAGCGTCAGCTGATCCCGCTGGCGACCGACCCTGAGCGTCTCGCGCGCATGGGGGAGGCGGCCGCCCGCTTCGGCGTCCGGGACGCGGACGTCACCATGGCCGGCCTCGTGCGCTCGGCCGCCCAGGAAGGAGCCCGGCGATGAGCCGAGACGAGAGCACCCGTCCCGCGGCCGAGGGCCGCTTCGCCGACCTGGGCCGCGTGCACCTGCTGGGGATCGGCGGCGTCGGCGTGTCGGGGGTCGCCCGCATCCTCCAGGAGCAGGGCGTCGCGGTGTCCGGCTCCGACGCGAAGGACCTGCCCGTGATGCGCGAGCTCGCCGCGGGCGGTGCCCGGATCACGGTCGGCTACGATGCCGCGCATCTCGGCCGGGACGTCACCACGGTGATCGCCTCCTCGATCGCCGGGCCGGGCAACCCGGAGCACGACGCCGCCGTGGCGCGCGGACTGCGCGTGCTGCACCGTTCCGAGGGCCTCGCCCTGGCCATGCGCGGCCACCGGGTGCTGGCCGTCGCCGGCACGCACGGGAAGACCACCACGTCCTCCATGGCCGCCATGGCCTTCTCCGACGCCGGCTGGGACCCCACGTTCGCGGTCGGCGCCGCCGTCGCCGGGCTCGGCACCAACGCCCGGGCGGGCCGGGGCGAGTGGTTCATCGCGGAGGCCGACGAGTCCGACGGCACCCTGGTGAACTACCCGAGCACGATCGGGATCGTCACGACCGTGGAGGCCGACCACCTGGACCACTACGGGACCGAGGAGGCGGTGCACCAGGTCTTCCGGGACTTCGCGGGCGGGCTGCCGGCCGCCGCCCAGGGCGGGGTCCTCGTGGCCTGCCTCGACGACGCCGGCGCGGCGGACCTGGCCGCCTGGGCACGGGAGCACGCGGCCGCCGACGTCGTGACCTACGGCTCGGCGCCCCGTGACGGCGTGGCGCCGGACCTGCTGGTCACCGACCTCGCGGTGGAGCCGGGCGAGACCGGAGTGGGCCAGCGCGCCACGTTCCGGATGGCGGGCGGCCCGGAGCGCACCCTGCATCTGCAGGTGCCCGGCCGGCACAACGCGCTGAACGCCGCCGCTGTGGTCCTGGCCGCCGTCCGGGCGGGCATGGCCTTCGAGGCCGCCGTGCGGGGCGTGGAGGCCTTCCGGGGCACGGCCCGCCGCTTCGAGTTCCGCGGCGCCGCGCGCGGCGTGCGGGTCTTCGACGACTACGCGCACCATCCCACGGAGGTGGCCGCCGCGGTCTCCGCCGGCCGTGCCGTGGCCGGCGACGCCCGCGTGCACGTCCTGTTCCAGCCCCACCTGTTCTCCCGCACCCGGGACTTCGCCGCCGAGTTCGCCGCCGCCCTCTCCGGGGCGGACGCGGTGCGCGTGCTGCCCGTGTACGCGGCTCGGGAGGAGCCGATGCCCGGCGTCGACTCGTCCCTCATCGCCTCCCGCCTCACGACGGGCGCCGCCGAAGACCGCGTCGTCGCTGAGGACCGGGCCGAGGCGGTGCGCT
>NZ_KV825346.1:0-1471 GCF_001816085.1 Micrococcus sp. HMSC31B01 | reverse complement strand
GGCCGTCACCGCGGTGCCGCCCCCTGCGGCCTCCCGGACGCCGGAGACCAGCAACGACGTCGGCCGGCCCGGGCCGTCCGACGCCACGTCCGGGGCGGGGGAGCGCAGAGTGAGCCAGACGCCCTGCGGTGTGGCGCGGACCGTGGGGTCGGCCGCACCGCGCTGCAGGGGGCGCAGGGTGAGCGCGACGTCCACGGGGACGGGCACGCGCACGCGGCGCTCGGCGTCCGGGGCGGTCATGCCCGCACCGTACACCCGGGCCCGGACAGGACGACGTCGGCCGTGACGGCGCGCACGCCGGGCGTTGCCCCGCGTGTCCGGAGCCCTCCTTAGGCGTCCGGCCCCTGGCGTAGCGTGGGGTGCGTGAGTGAAAAGACCCCCGCGCCCACCCCTGCGCAGCCCATGCAGTACGCCGAGAACGTCCTCGAGCTGATCGGGCACACCCCGCTCGTGAAGCTGCACTCCGTGACGGAGGGCATCGAGGCCACCGTCCTGGTGAAGGTCGAGTACCTGAACCCCGGCGGCTCCGTGAAGGACCGCATCGCGCTGAAGATGATCGAGGAGGCCGAGCGCGAGGGCCTGCTCGGCCCGGGCGGCACCGTCGTGGAGCCCACCTCGGGCAACACGGGCGTGGGGCTGGCCCTGGTCTCACAGCTCAAGGGCTACCGCACCGTGTTCGTCACCCCGGACAAGGTGGGTCAGGAGAAGCGGGACGTGCTCAGCGCGTACGGCGCCGAGCTCGTCGTCACGCCCACCGCCGTGGACCCGACGTCCGAGGAGTCCTACTACGGGGTCGCCGACCGCCTCGTGCGGGAGATCCCCGGGGCCTATCAGCCCAACCAGTTCTTCAACCCCGCCGCCCCGGCCTCCCACTACGAGACCACCGGCCCCGAGATCTGGGAGGACACGGCCGGCCGCGTCACCCACGTCGTGATGGGCGCCGGCACGGGCGGCACCATCACGGGCACCGGCCGCTACCTCAAGGAGGTCTCGGCGGACCGCCCGTCCGGTCCGGTCCGCGTGATCGGCGCGGACCCCAGCGGCTCGGTGTACTCCGGCGGCGCCGGCCGGCCCTACTTCGTCGAGGGTGTCGGCGAGGACATGTGGGTGGACAACTACGACCCCGCGGTCCCGGACGAGGTCATCGCCGTCGAGGACGCCGAGGCCCTGGCCATGACCCGCCGCCTCGCCGCCGAGGAGGGCCTGCTCGTGGGCGGCTCCTCCGGTCTGGCCGTCGTCGCCGGCCTGCGCGCCGCCCGCGAGCTCGGCCCGGAGGACGTCATGGTGATCGTGCTGCCCGACTCGGGCCGCGGCTACCTCGCCAAGATCTTCAACGACCCGTGGATGGACGAGCGCGGCTTCGACTACGACGTCCGCGAGACCGTGCTGCCGGCGTGGGCGCGCGGGCGCACCCGCTCGGCGGTCCCGCAGATGGACGACGACGGCGCCACGGGGGCCGCCGGCGGGGCCG
>NZ_KV825345.1:0-2199 GCF_001816085.1 Micrococcus sp. HMSC31B01 | reverse complement strand
CGTCGCCTCCGGTGCCGCCCTGCTCGCGGCGCTCGGCGGCGGCCTGGGCGCGGCGCTCGGCGGCGGCCTTGCGGAACATCTCCTCGGAGGAGCGGTTCACGCCGGAGCCCTGGGAGAGGTGGTCCGGGTTCTCGCGCGCGGCGAGCTGCAGCATGGCCACCACCACGAGCGAGGTCATGAAGAAGACGCCGAAGGCGATCAGCGCGATGTCGACGCGCAGTGGATTCTGGGTGCCGCCGGAGGCCGTGATGCCGGCGATCACCCCGCCGATCAGGCCGAGCACGGCGGAGAAGACGAGCGGGCCCTTGACCGTGGTGCGCAGACCGCCGCGTGCCGGGCGGCCGGATCCGGCGCGATCGGCGGACGGGCGGGGGGACGGTGCGCTCACGGCGGGACTCCTGACGGCTGGGGGCGGCTCGGGTGGCGTGGTCCGCGGCGGCGCGGCTGCTGGCGAGACGGCGCGGTGGACCGGATCCAGTCTACGTGCTGGCGTCGGCGGGTCGACTCAGAGCCCCTTGGCGGTGCCGCGGTCGCGGCGCACCTCGTGGTGGAAGCCGAGCCCGGAGACCATCAGGAGCACCCCGATCAGGATCGCCCCGCCGCCGGCGATGCCGAGCAGGGCGTGCGGGCCGAAGCCCTGCAGGGCCGCCACGACCACGCCGCCCCCGGAGAGCAGGCCCACGAGTCCGGTCCACAGCTGGTCCCGCGCGGGGATGAACTCGCGGCGGTGGCGGGCCCACGCCACGAGCTCGGCGACGCCGCCGAGCACGAGGGCGGCGCCGGCCGCCACGCCCACCGCCGCCGGGGACCCCAGGAACAGCAGCACGATCACGCCGAGCATCCACGCGGCCGCCGCCAGGGACAGCGGGGAGCGCATGGCCACGGGCACCGGGTCGCGGCGCAGGTACTCCCACATCGCCGAACCGGAGAACGCCAGGTACAGCGCGAACATGACCTTCATCCACGTCAGGCCCGGCTCGGCGACGAACACGGTGGTCAGACCGAACGCCAGCGCCACCACGGCGCGGATCAGGATCGGCTTGAACACCACGGACGAGATCTCGAGGGGGGTCTGCACGGTAGCCACCGCCCCAGTCTAGGAGCAGTGCGGCCGCGGCCCGGCCCGCGCGTCACCGCCCGGACGCGCTCACCCGACGCCGAGCCGCATCCAGTCGTCGCGCCGGGCCCGCCAGCCGAGGGTGAGCGCCCGCATCCCCATGTAGACCCCCGCGAAGCCGAGCCAGAGCAGGCCCAGCTGCACACCGGCGTCGGGCACGGCGGCGTTCGGTCCGGGCCAGACCGCGGTCCAGCCGAACCCGCCCGTGGCGAGCTGCGCGAGCACCCAGAGCGCCGGCGCGTAGACCACGAGGTTCACGAGGCCGGCGAGGGCGAGGTAGCGGGCGTCGCCGGCGCCGATCAGCACGCCGTCCAGCACGAACACGTAGCCGGCCACCGGCTGCCCGGCGGCCAGCACCCACAGGCCCACGGTGGCGGCGGCCTGCACGGTCGGGTCCGTGGTGAACAGCCCCGGCAGCACCGGTGCCGCCAGGGCCAGCACGGCCCCGGTCACGACGCCGAAGCCCAGCCCCCAGCGCACCATCGTCCGGGTGAGGCGACGGGCGGCGTCCGGCCGGGCGGCCCCGAGCTCGGCGCCGATCAGGGCCTGCGCGGCGATCGCGAGGGCGTCGAGGGCGAACGCCAGCGTGGAGAACAGCGTGAAGACGAGCTGGTGCGCGGCGAGGGTGAGGTCGCCCGCTCCGGCAGCGGCCATGACGGTGATGAGGATGGCCGCCCGCAGGCTCGCGGTGCGCAGCAGCAGCCACGAGCCCACCTGGGCCGTGGCGCGCATGCCCGACGCACGGGGCGCCCACACCGTGCCCGAGCGGCGGAAGCGCGGGGCCAGCACGAACAGGTACGTCACGAGCATCGCCCACTGCACCACGGACGTGCCGACGGCCGAGCCGGCCACGCCCCAGCCCAGCCCGTACACCAGGGCCACGTTCAGCCCGATGTTCGCGCCGAAGCCCACACCCGCCACCACGAGCGGCGTCACGGTGTCCTGGAGGCCGCGGAGCACCCCGGTGGCCGCGAGCACGGCCAGCAGGGCCGGCAGCCCCGGCATGGAGCAGCGCAGGTAGGCGACGGCGTGGGCCTGCACCTCGCCCGTCGCGCCGAGGGCCGCCGTCAGCGCGGGGGCCG
>NZ_KV825344.1:0-4295 GCF_001816085.1 Micrococcus sp. HMSC31B01 | reverse complement strand
CAGCCGGGCCAGGCGGACGTCCGCGCGGTCGCGGGGACGGGCCCCCGGCACGTCCACGATCCGCCCCACGGTCGCTCCGGGGCGGGCCACGCCGTCGGGCACGGGGACGTCACGGGCGAGCAGCAGCACGCGGTCGGCGAGCTGCAGGGCCTCCTCCACGTCATGGGTGATGAGCAGGACGGTGGTGCCGGTGGCGGCGTGCACGTCCAGCAGCAGGTCCTGCATCTTCAGGCGGGTCAGGGCGTCGAGGGCGCCGAAGGGCTCGTCGAGCAGCAGCACGCCGGGGCGGCGGGCCAGGGCGCGGGCGAGCGAGGCCCGCTGGGCCATGCCGCCGGAGACCTCCCGGGGGCGGTGCTCCGCGAAGGGCGCGAGGCCCACGAGCTCGAGCAGCTCCTGCACGCGGGCCCGGCCCGCGGCGCGGTCCAGCCCCCGGGGCAGGCCGAGTTCCACGTTGCGGCGCAGGGTGCGCCAGGGCAGCAGGCGCGGCTCCTGGAAGCCGACGGCGGTGCGCTCGTCGTAGGGGCGCACGGGCGAGCCGTCGATCAGCAGCTCTCCGTCGAAGTCCGGGTCCAGGCCGGCCACGGCGCGCAGCAGCGTGGACTTGCCGCAGCCGGAGGCGCCGATCACGGCGAGCACCTCGCCGGGCGCCACGGTCAGGTCCACGTCGCGCAGGACGACGCGTGGTCCGTCCGCGGTGGGGAACGTGCGCCCGACGCCGCGGAAGACGACGTCGAGGCTGTGGCGGTCCTCGTCCCGGACCGGGGTGGAGGCGGTGGCACGGGAAGGCGCGTGCACGCTCATGGAGGGCTCCCATCGTCGCTGCGTCGTCGGTGTCGGCGCCGGACGGAGACGGATGCCAAACAGACCACCGCGGGCCCGGTCGGCTGCAAGTCTGCCCCGCCGCCGGCGCCGGAGGGCCGCACGGGCGTCACACCGGGGGCGCCGGGCCCCGCGCCGATCCCGCGCCGAGCCGGCGCCGAGCCAGCGCCGAGCCAGACGTTTCGGTCGTCTCCGTAGGGTGGAGGCAGCAGATTTCTCTGGCTCAGCGCTGGGGTGTCACTGGCTCAGCGCTGGGACGTCACTGGCTCAGCGCTGGGGTGCCGCTGAGTCGCCGCAGGGACGCCACCCGCGGACGTGCCCTCCGTCACGGTCGGGGCATGTCACGAACCGGGCGCCGCACGCGTGGCCGGGCCCGGCGGGGCCGTCATGAACCCCTGGGCCGGACCGGCTTCCACCGCCGGCCGCGTCAGCGTTGCATGGTGCGGAACCGTCGCTCGCCCGGCCGCGCCCCTGCGACCGGGCGGCCCTGGAAAGGAGACCCATGAGCACCGCCGAGAACGCCGGGGCCGGAGCACCCACCCGCCCGGACGAGCACCGCGCGATCCTCTTCAACGCATTCGACATGAACTGCGTCGCCCACCAGTCCCCGGGTCTCTGGCGTCACCCCGACGACCACGCCCGGGACTACAACACCCTGGGCTACTGGACGCACCTGGCGCAGACGCTGGAGAAGGGCCTGTTCGACGGCCTGTTCATCGCCGACGTCCTCGGCCCGTACTCCGTGTACGGCGGCACCTCCGAGGCCGCCATCAGGACCGGCGCGCAGACCCCCGTGAACGACCCGTTCCTGCTCGTCTCCGCGATGGCCGCGGTCACCGAGCACCTCGGCTTCGGCGTCACCGCGGGCACCGCCTACGAGCACCCCTACCCGTTCGCCCGCCGCCTCGCCACGCTCGACCACCTCACGGGCGGCCGCGTGGGCTGGAACGTGGTCACCGGTTACCTGCCCTCCGCCGCCCAGAACATGGGCCAGGACGACCAGATGGAGCACGACGAGCGCTACGAGCACGCCGACGAGTACCTCGACGTCGTCTACAAGCTCCTCGAGGGCTCGTGGGAGGACGACGCCGTCGTCTACGACAAGGAGTCCGGCGTGTTCGCGGACCCGGCCAAGGTCCACGACATCGCCCACGAGGGCCGGTACTTCACCGTGCCCGGCCACGCCGTCACCGAGCCGTCCGTGCAGCGCACCCCCGTGATCTACCAGGCCGGCGCCTCGACGCGCGGCCGCGCCTTCGCCGGCAAGCACGCCGAGGCCGTGTTCATCAACTCCCCCACGAAGGAGCTGGCGGCCGCCACCGTGAAGAAGATCCGCCAGGCCCTGGTGGACGCCGGCCGTGACCCGTACGACGTGAAGATCTTCGCGATGCAGACGATCGTCACCGGGGCCACCGACGAGGACGCGCGGGCCAAGTACGACGACCTGGCGCAGTACGTGGACCCGCTGGGCGGCCTCGTGCTCATGTCCGGCTGGATGGGCATCGACCTGTCCCAGTACGACCTGGACGAGCCGATCGGGGACGTGAAGTCGAACGCCATCCAGTCCGCCGTGGAGACCTTCCAGAAGGCCTCCGGCACGGATGAGGAGTGGACCGTGCGCAAGCTCGCCGAATGGGTGGGCATCGGCGGCTTCGGCCCCGTGATCGTGGGCGGCGGCGAGTCCGCGGCCCGTCAGCTCGTCGAGTGGGCCGACGAGACCGACGTGGACGGCTTCAACCTCGCCTACCACATCACCCCGGGCGCCTTCGAGGACGTCGTGGAGTTCGTGGTGCCGGCGCTGCAGAAGCTCGGCCGCTACAAGACCGCGTACACGGACGGCACGCTGCGCCACAAGCTCTTCGGCCGCGGCGACCACCTGCCGCAGAACCACCACGGCGCATCCTTCGCCCTGCGCCGCCGGTAGGGTGACGCCAATGGCCGCGGCGCCCTGCCTCGGCCGGCAGCAGCCCCAGGAGGAGAACATGCAGCGCAGACGTGCCGTCCGCGCGGCCGGGCTCGGCGTCGTGGGCGCCCTGGCCTTGGCCGGGTGCGCATCCGAGCCGCAGTCGGCGGGGGAGGCCTGGCATCAGGCCCGCACCCAGTTGGACGAGGCCGAGACCGTCCGACTCGAGACCGCCTACACCACCGGCCGTCAGGGCCCGCACTCGGTCCGCTGGGACATCGCCGGCCGGCTCGACGGCGGCGACGCCGAGTCGAAGGGCGTCATGCAGGTCGGCCGGGACTCACACATCACCATGGAGTCCCGCCAGGTCGGCGAGGATGTGTTCGTCCGGGTCGACGTGGACGGCTCCGACGTCCCGGACGACGTCCAGGTGATGTACTCCGACCCGCAGTGGCGCCGTGTCCCGGCCGGTGAGGGGCAGGAGCCGCCCCTGAAGGCCCTCCTCGACCAGGTGGGCTTCCCCGCGGCGGACGCCCTCGACGGCGCCGAGGTGCGCGCCGAGGAGGTCGACTGGGACGACGGCACGGCCTACCGCTACGCCGTGCCCGAGGAGGTCGCCGACGCCGCAATGGTCGAGGGCGACGCCACCCGGGTGCACTCCTTCACGGTGGACGACGACGGCGAGCTGGTCGCGCTCACCGTCGACGACGGCCGGGCCACCCAGCAGTACGCCCTGAGCGACTGGAACCAGATCGAGCCGGCCGAGGCGCCGGAGGAGGTGGCCGAGTGAGGCAGCGCCAGACCCAGACCCGCCGCACCCGCCGCGGCCTGTCCCTCGCCGCCCTCGGGGCGGCCGCCCTGCTGCTGACCGGCTGCGCCTCGGGCGACGACGCCCCCGGCGCCTGGGACCGCGCCCGCACCCAGCTCGAGGAGGCCGACTCCGTCCGCATGGTCACCGAGCTGCGGTCCGAGGCCCCGAGCAACGGCCGCGCGGTCCCGGACGCGGTGGACATCTCCGGTCCCGTGGACGGCTCGTCCATGCGGTACGTGTCCGTGTACAAGGACGACGGTCTGATCACCCGGGACGAGTCCCGGATCGTGGACGGCACCGCGTACTCCCGGTTCACGGTGGAGCGCGTCGGCGCGAGCGGTGAGGACCATCCCGCCTATGCGGAGCGCTGGACCGCCACCCCGTACGAGGGCGATCCCAGCGCCACCGGCATGGGCGCGATGGTGAGCTCCCTGCTGGGCTCCCTGCCGGAGTCGGGCGGCCTGGACGACGTCGAGGCGGACGCGGACGGCATCCGCCGCAGCGGTCAGGATGCGATCCGCTACGTGCTGGACGAGCCCGTCTCGGGCCCGCAGGAGGGCGTGGAGCTGACCGCGTTCACGGTGTCCAAGGAGGACGGCCGCCTGCTCACCGTGGAGACCGAGTCCGCCGGCACGAAGGCCGTGGTGACCCTCTCCGAGATGGGCGGGGTGGATCCGGTGCAGGCCCCGCCGGCCGACGAGGTCCTGAAGCAGGACGGCTGACCCGGCCCACGGCGGCGGCGGCCCGCCTCCCCTCGGGGAG
>NZ_KV825343.1:0-4325 GCF_001816085.1 Micrococcus sp. HMSC31B01 | reverse complement strand
TAGGCCGCGACGACGGCGGCCGCGGACGAGCCGAGCCCGCGGGCGTGCGGGATCCGGTTCACGGCGCGCAGGTGCAGCCCCGGCGCGGTGAACCCGCGGTCCCGCAGGTGCTCGTGCGCCAGGCGCAGGATCAGGTGCGCGCCGTCCCGCGGCAGGGTGGCCTCCCCCTCCCCCACGACCTCCGCGACGTCGGGGCCCGCCACGACCGTGAGCGTCACCTCGTCGCGCAGCTCCAGGGCCAGGCCCATCGAGTCGAAGCCGGGGCCGAGGTTGGCGGAGGTGGCGGGGACGGAGACGGACGCGGCGGTCCCGGGCGCCAGCGGCTGCGGTGCGGCCATGGCTCAGCTCAGGCCGAGGGCCTGGGCGACGGTGACCACGTCGAACGGCACCGAGCGCGGGGTCACGTCGGCGCCGTCGGCGCCGCGCAGGGCCCACTGCGGGTCCTTGAGGCCGTGGCCGGTGACGGTGATGACCCAGCTCTTGCCGGCCGGCACGTTCCCGGCGGCGTGGTGCTTGAGCAGCCCGGCGACGCCGGCGGCGGAGGCGGGCTCGACGAACACGCCCTCCTTCGCGGAGAGCCAGCGGTGGGCCTCGAGGATCTCCTCGTCCGTGACGGAGTCGATCATCCCGCCGGACTCGTCGCGGGCGGCCTCGGCCTGCTCCCACGAGGCCGGGTTGCCGATCCGGATGGCGGTGGCGATCGTGTCCGGGTCGGTCACGGGGTGGCCCTGGACGATCGGGGCGGCGCCCGCGGCCTGGAAGCCCCACATCACGGGGGTCTTCGTGGCCACCGCGGGCAGCTCGGCGTCCGAGGCGCCCTCGTGCGGGTTCACGTAGGGGGCGGCGTACTCGCGGTAGCCCTTCCAGTACGCGGTGATGTTGCCCGCGTTGCCCACGGGCAGCAGGTGGTAGTCCGGGGCGTCGCCGAGGGTGTCCACGACCTCGAACGCGCCGGTCTTCTGCCCCTCGATGCGGGCCGGGTTGACGGAGTTCACGAGGAACACGGGGTAGTTCTCGGCCAGCTTGCGGGCCACCTCGAGGCAGTCGTCGAAGTTGCCCTGCACCTGGAGGATCTCCGCGCCGTGGGCCACGGCCTGGGACATCTTGCCCATCGAGATCTTCCCCTCGGGCACGAGCACGGCGCACGTGATCCCGGCCTGCGCGGCGTAGGCCGCCGCCGAGGCGGACGTGTTGCCGGTGGACGCGCAGACGACGGCCTTCGCGCCGTCCGCGACGGCGGCGGTGATCGCCATGGTCATGCCGCGGTCCTTGAAGGAGCCGGTCGGGTTCATGCCCTCGAACTTCACGTGCACGGTGCCCTGCACCAGCTCGGAGAGGTGGGGGGCGTGGATGAGCGGGGTGCCGCCCTCGCCGAGGGTGATCACGCGCGTGTCCTCGGTGACGGGCAGGCGGTCGGCGTACTCGCGGACGACGCCGCGCCACTGGTGGGCCATGGGTCAGTTCCCTTCGACTCGGAGGACGGACGCGACCTCGTGGACGACGTCCAGGGCGGCGAGCGCCTCGACGGTGGCGTCGAGGTCGCGCTGCCGCGCACGGTGGGTGATCAGCCGCAGGGACGCGCCGGGGGCGTCCTCGCGCTCAGATGGGACCTGGCGCAGCGTCTCGATGGAGACGCCGTGCTCCTCGAACACCCCGGCGACGCGGCGCAGCACGCCGGGCTGGTCCGCCGCGCGCAGCACGACCATGAAGGAGGTGTGGGCCTCGGCCGGGTCCAGGGCGGGCAGGGCGGTGACGGGGGTGCGCAGGCGCGCCGGGCCGCCGCGCACGATGCGCTGGGCGATCGAGACGACGTCGCCCATCACCGCGGAGGCGGTGGGGGCGCCGCCGGCGCCGGGACCGTAGAACATGAGCTCGCCGGCGTTCTCGGCCTCCACGAAGACGGCGTTGAACGCCCCGCGCACGGAGGCCAGCGGGTGCTCCCGCGGCAGCAGGGTGGGGTGCACGCGCAGGACGGCGCCCTGGGCACCGTCGGCGGCGCGGCCGCGCTCGGCGATCGCCAGCAGCTTGATGACGTAGCCCGCCTCCGCGGCGGCGGCGTTGTCCTCGGCCGTGATCGCGGTGATGCCCGCGACGGCCACCTGGTCCAGGGTGTACGGCGCGCCGAATGCGATGGTCGCCAGGATCGCGGCCTTCGCGGCGGCGTCGTGGCCCTCGACGTCGGCGGTCGGGTCGGCCTCGGCGTAGCCGAGCCGCTGGGCCTCGGCGAGGGCGTCGTCAAAGTCCGCCCCCTCGGAGTCCATCCGGTCGAGGATGAAGTTGGTGGTGCCGTTGGCGATGCCCATCACGCGGGTGACGCGGTCGCCGCCCAGGGAGTCGCGCAGCGGGCGCAGGATCGGGATGGCGCCGGCGACGGCGGCCTCGAAGCTGAGCTGCGCGCCGGTGGCGGCGGCCGCGGCGTACAGCTCCTCGCCGTGCTGGGCCAGCAACGCCTTGTTGCCCGTCACCACGGACGTGCCGGCGGCCAGGGCGCGCAGGATCAGGGTGCGGGCCGGCTCGACGCCGCCCATCAGCTCGATGACGACGTCCGCGCCGTCCACGAGCGCCTCGGCGTCGGTCGTGTAGAGCGCCGGGTCCGCCTGCCAGTCGCGCGTCGCGCCCGTGTCCCGCACCGCGATGCCCGTGAGCTCGAGGTCGGCGCCCACGCGGTCCCGCAGGATGTCGGCGTCCTCGGTGAGGATCCGGGCGGTCTGGGACCCCACGGTCCCGCCGCCCAGCAGGGCGACCTTGAGTGCGGTGGGGGCGTCGGTGTGCTGGGGCATGGTCCTCCGTGATCCAGGGTGGGGTCGGGCCCGCGCGACCGCGCGGCCCGGCTGGCCACGAATCTAGCGCGGCGCCCCGGCCCGTCCCACCGCGCGACACTCGGTGTCCGCAGAGCGGGACGGACCCACCCGGACCCGAGGCCGACGGCCGGGTGCGCCGCGCCCGCGTCCTCAGCGGGCGAGGCGCGGATCGGCCTCGCGGGCGAACAGGTCCTCCTGCGTCTCGCGACGGATGATCACCCGCGCCTGCCCGCCGGAGACCGCGACGACGGCCGGGCGGGCCAGCGCGTTGTAGTTCGAGGACATCACGTGCGTATACGCGCCCGTGGCCGGCACCGCCAGCAGGTCGCCGCGGCCCAGGTCGGCCCGCAGGTACACGTCGCGGACCAGGATGTCGCCGGACTCGCAGTGCTTGCCCACCACACGGGAGAGCACCGGCTCGGCCTCCGAGGTGCGGCGCGCGGAGACGGCGGTGTAGTCGGCGTCGTAGAGCACGGGACGCGGGTTGTCGGACATGCCGCCGTCCACGGCGACGTAGCGGCGGGCCGCGGTGCCGCCGTCGGGGGCGTCCACGTCCACGGTCTTGGTCACCCCGACCGTGTAGAGGGTCAGCCCCGCGGGGCCCGAGATGGCCCGCCCCGGCTCAAGGGAGACGCGCGGGCACGTCAGGCCGAGGCGCTCGACGGTCTTCTGGACGTCGTCGGCGAGGGCGTCGGCGATCTCCGCGGCCGGGCGCGGCTCGTCCACCGCCGTGTAGGCGATGCCGTGGCCGCCACCGAGGTCGAGCTCGGCCAGCTCCACCCCGTGCTCGGCCTTGACCTCGGCGAGGAACTCGAGCACGCGTCCGGCCGCCAGCCCGAAGCCCTCGGCCTCGAAGATCTGGGACCCGATGTGGCAGTGCACGCCCAGCAGGTCGATCGACTCGGCCGCCAGGGCCGCGGCCACGGCGACGGCGGCCGGCGAGCGGCCGGCCACGTTGCCGTCCCGGTCGGTGGAGGCCGGGGCCAGGGAGAGGCCGAACTTCTGGTCCTCGTGCGCGGTGGCGATGAAGTCGTGGGTGTGCGCGTGCACGCCCGGGGTCAGCCGGAGCATCACGGGGGCGCGGCGGCCGGCCTCGGCCGCGAGCGCGGCCAGGTGGGTGAGCTCGTCGAGCGAGTCCACGATGATCCGGCCCACGCCCGCCTCGAGGGCGGTGCGCAGCTCGGCGTCCGACTTGTTGTTGCCGTGCAGGCCGATGTGGGCCGGGTCGACGCCGGCGGCCAGCGCGATTGCCAGCTCGCCGCCGGAGGCGGTGTCCACGCGCAGGCCCTCCTCGGCCGCCCAGCGGGCGGTGGAGAGGGTGAGCATGGACTTGCCGGCGTAGTAGACGTCCGCTCCCCCGCACAGGTCGGCGAACGCGGCGTCGAAGCCCTCGCGGAACGCGCGGGCGCGGGCGCGGAAGTCGTCCTCGTCCACCACGAGCAGCGGCGTGCCGAACTCCGCGGCGAGCGCGCTCGCGCGCAGGCCCTGGACGGTGAGCTCGCCGTCGGCGGCGCGGTCCACGCC
>NZ_KV825342.1:0-888 GCF_001816085.1 Micrococcus sp. HMSC31B01 | reverse complement strand
GGACGCCGCCGCCCGCACCCGCGCGTCGCTGGACGGCCGCACCGGCTGAGCGGCCGCTCCCCCGGCGAGGTGGCGGCCCTGCCGCGTCTCCATGCTTCCGCCGGCCCGTCCGGCGCGTCTACGGTCGCACCATGCGAGCACTCACATGGCAGGGAAAGCGCAACGTCGCCGTCGAGGACGTCCCGGATCCGCGGATCCAGGAGCCGACGGACGCGATCATCGAGGTCACGTCGACCGGCATCTGCGGGTCGGACCTGCATCTGTACGAGGTCCTGGGGCCGTTCATGGACGCGGGGGACGTGATCGGTCACGAGCCGATGGGCATCGTCCGCGAGGTCGGGTCCGAGGTCACCCACATCCGGCCCGGTGACCGGGTGGTCGTGCCCTTCACCATCTCCTGCGGCCGGTGCTGGATGTGTCAGCGCGGGCTGCAGTCGCAGTGCGAGACCACCCAGGTGCGGGAGCAGGGCTCCGGCGCCGCGCTCTTCGGCTACTCCCGGCTCTACGGTTCCGTCCCCGGCGGACAGGCCGAGCTGCTGCGCGTGCCCCACGCGGACTACGGCCCCGTGAAGGTGCCGCACACCGGCCCGGATGAGCAGTGGCTGTTCCTCTCGGACGTCGTCCCCACCGCCTGGCAGGGGGTCCAGTACGCGAACGTCCCCGACGGCGGCACGCTCGCGGTGCTCGGCCTCGGCCCCATCGGCCAGCTGGCGGCACGCATCGGCGTGCACCTGGGGTACCGGGTGATCGGCGTCGACCCGGTCCCCGAGCGCCGCGCGATGGCGGCCCGGCACGGCATCGAGGTCCTGGACGCCGACGGTGGCGAGGCCGAGGTGCTCCGCGAGCGCACCGGCGGCCGCGGCCCCGACGGGGTCGTGGACGCGGTCG
>NZ_KV825341.1:0-1925 GCF_001816085.1 Micrococcus sp. HMSC31B01 | reverse complement strand
CTGTCCGCGCTCGACGCGGACCTGCGCCGGCGCCTGGCCGAGGACATCCGGGCGGTGCTGCGGGCGGCGGGGACGACCGGCGTCGTCGTCACCCACGACCTCGCGGAGGCCGCCGTGATGGCCGACCGCACCGTGCGCCTCGGCGCGGGGGGACGCATCGCGGCGGAGGAGGACGGCCGGCGGTAGCCTCTCAGGCATGACCCCGCCCGCACCCCGCCCCCGGCTGACCGCCCAGGACGTGGTGGACGCGGCCGTCGGGATCCTGCAGGACTTCGGCATGGGCGACCTGTCCATGCGGCGCGTGGCCGGGGTGCTGGGCGTGCAGGCCTCCGCGCTGTACTGGCACGTGCCGGACAAGCAGTCGCTGCTGGCGCGGGTGGCGGACCGGATCGTCGCCGAGGCGGAGGAGACCGTGCGCGCCCGCCGCGTCACGGACCTGGCGGGCTGCGCCGAGGCCGCGGAGGCCGCCCTGCTGCGGCACCGGGACGGGGCGGACGTGGTGCTCTCCGCCCTCGCGCTCGGGCTGGGCGGTCTCGGCCTGCACCGTCTGCTCACCGAGGCGGCGGACACCCCGGAGGACGGGGAGCGGGCCCTGGCGCTGCTGCTGGGCACCGTGTCCCTGCGGCAGCAGCGCGCGCAGGCGCAGGCGCTCGGCGTGCCGACCGGCCCGGACGTGCAGCGGCACCGCACGGACCCGCTCTGAGCCCCCGTCCGGCGCCGCCGCGCGGGAGGCCGAGGAGAGGAGACCTGCCTCCTCACAGGTGCGCTCGGTAAGGTCGCCCAGAGCAGAACAGGTCGGGACGGGTCGTCCCCTTCGTCCACGGCGATCCCGCCCGACCGCCGCAGGACCAGCATGGCCCGCCGGACCCGGCTCACAGTTCCGGCGCGGTCCCCTTCGACACAGCCGGCGAAGCCATGGGAGCACGGATCAACCACCCGCGGACGGTCGTGGACCGGACGCTGCATCACGACGTCGAGCCCGCACACCCCGCGGCGCTCGTCGACGTGGGCTGGGACTTCCGTGGCCCGGGCGCCAAGGCGGAGGAGCAGCACCGCCCGCTGCGCGTGGTCCGTGCCCGCCGGCCTCGGGGCACCCCGCGGGACCGGAACGGCGTCGACCTCACGCGCACCGGCCCCGTCGTGCCCCGTCCCTCCCCGCCGCGCACCCGGATCCGCCGGGACGGCGTCCGCGTGGTGGCCAGCCCGCTGGCCATGCTGCCCGGCGTGGACCACGGCCCCGCCCTCCGCCTGGACCTGCATCCGACGACGGGGGGCATCGTCTACGTGGCCCGCGAGCTCGAGCTGCGCGAGCTCGGCGACGACGTCCGCGGCCACGTCTACACCGGGATGGTCGGCACGGCGCATCTGAGCGCCTTCTGGTCCACCGTCACCGTCGACCTGCCGCCAGAGCGCCCGGTGATCGTGCGGCTGCGCTCGGACCGGGACGCCGAGCTGCTCTCTCTGCTCGAGGTCCTCGCCCCCGTGGACACGCGCGTGGTCTCCTACCGGCTCGACGAGTCCCCCGTGGGCACGCAGCGCTCCAGCTACCTGCTGCCGGACGTGGACCCGGAGACGGTCGCCCAGACGGGCGCGGCCCGGATCCCGCTCGAGGCCATCGAGGCCGCCCAGGAGGAGGAGGACGCGCTGCGCCGCTCCTCCGGCGTCTTCCTCTCCCGCCGCCGCACGGACCGCTTCCTGCGCCGCAACCTGCCCGGGGTGACCCACAGCCTCACGTTCGCGGACGAGGCGGACGTGACGGACGTGTACGTGGACGGCTCCGTGCTGCGCGGCTCCCGCATCGGCGGGGCGGCCGCCGTCGCCGGGCCGAGCATGTGGGCCGTGCAGGCCGTGGCCGGGGCCACGATGCCGCTCGAGGTGGAACTCGAGGCGCTCGTGCTGGGGCACGTGATCTGCGCGTGGGCGGG
>NZ_KV825340.1:0-773 GCF_001816085.1 Micrococcus sp. HMSC31B01 | reverse complement strand
GTTCCGTCGCGCCTCGGCCGAGCGCCGCCGCCGGGTGTCTGCTCCTGCACAGGCGCCTCAGGCCGACGCCCCGTCCCCAGGCGGGGACGACCCGGCGGCCGGGCGCGACGCGCGTCCCTAGCGTGGTGCCCGGCGGCACCCGCCGCCCATCAGCACTCATCAGAGGGGACAGTCACATGAGCATCGTGCAGATCGACGTCGAGGACCTGCGGGCCAAGAGCGGGGCGGTGGAGGGCTCCATCGGCCGCCTCCAGGCGGAGGTGAGCACCATGGAGGCCAACCTGCGCCAGCTGCAGGACACCTGGCGCGGCCAGGCGGCCGCGAACTTCCAGGGTGTGCTCACCGAGTGGCGCGCCACCCAGCAGCGCGTGGAGGAGTCCCTGGCGGGCATCCGCCGCGCGATGGACGCCGCCGCCACCCAGTACCAGGACGCGGAGACCGCCAACGCCGCGATGTTCCGGTTCTGAGCGCCCGGAACGGTCCGGGGTGCGGCCGGCCGGCCGCGCCCCGGTCCGTGCTTCCTAGAGTGGGGGCATGACCGTCCTGATCGACCCGCCCGCGTGGCCCGCCCACGGCACCGTGTTCTCCCACCTCGTCTCCGACGCCTCCCTCGAGGAGCTCCACGCGTTCGCGCGGGCGGCGGGGCTCTCGGAGCGGGCCTTCGACCGGGACCACTACGACGTGCCCGCGCACCGACGCGCCGAGCTCGTGGCCCGCGGGGCGGTGCCCGTCACCGGACGGGAGCTGGTGCGCCGCCTCGCCGCCTCGGGGCT
>NZ_KV825339.1:0-8842 GCF_001816085.1 Micrococcus sp. HMSC31B01 | reverse complement strand
CTGCGTGCGCTGCGCGGACACGTGCCCCCGCACTGGGCGGACACCCCGCGCGACGGTGGCGCCCACACGCTGCTCGCCGTGGCCCACGGTGCGCTGATCCGCGCGGCCACGGGGCTGCTCCTGCGTCACGAGGGCGAGGCCTTCGCGGCGATGGAACGGATCGGCAACGCCCGCGCCGCCGTGCTGCAGGGCGCGTTCGCTCCCGCGACGGAGGGCTGGGGCGACTGGACCCTCGAGGGCTACGGCATCTGAGGGCGCCCCGGCCCGGACGCCGATTTGGCGCCCGCGCGGGGACCGTGTACGCTGGTCGAGTTGCCAGCGAGGCGAACGGGCCGGAAACGGCGCGTGAACATCGCGGGTGACGCCCACATCTGGGGGTATGGCGCAGTTGGTAGCGCGTCTGCATGGCATGCAGAAGGTCAGGGGTTCGAATCCCCTTACCTCCACCAGTCAGAAGGCCCGGTCCATATGGACCGGGCCTTCGTCGTCGTCGGACTCCCGTGCGGGGCCGGGAGGCGACCGCCGCCCCGCGACATCACCGCGGTTCTGCACTGCGGTGATGTCGCTCCGCCGCGGTCGGTGCGGGGGACACGCCCGGGAACGCGGCGCGCTCCACCGCCGTGAGTGCGGGTTCCACCGCACGGCCCTCCCGCGCCGAGGCGACGGCGGCCTCGAGCACCGCCATCACGGCGACGGCCTGGTCGGGGGTGGCGGCGTCGCTGCCCGGGCGGCCCAGGATCGCGTTGCGCACGCCCGTGTAGGACCGCTGCTGGGCTCCGGTCGGCGCAGGGACGCGCTCGATGTTCCCCTCCACGTCGTGCAGGAGGATCGGGTCCGGGTCGACGCCCCAGCCCTCGGCGCCGGGGAGCAGACCCGCGCGCAGCTGCGCCTCCTGCTGATCCGGCAGTTCCTTCACCGCGGAGCCGCGCGTCCCGTGGACCGCGAAGCGCGGGCTGCCGCCGGCCACGAGCATCGACGCCTGCAGGACGACGCGCCGGCCCGGGTACTGCAGCACGCAGTGCGCCCAGTCCTCGACCGGGGCGCCCGGACGCAGGACCGCGAGGTCGGCGTCCACGCGATCGGGGACACCGAAGAGCAGGAGCGCCTGGTCGACCAGGTGCGGGCCGAGGTCGAACCAGATGCCGCCCCCGGGCACCGCGGCTTCCCGCCAGCGGTCCCGGACGGTCGGGCGGAAACGGTCGATCCGGGACTCGAGGTGGACGACGTCCCCGAGCCGGCCGGAGCGGACCAGCTCGGCGATGCCCAGGAAGTCGCTGTCGAAGCGGCGGTTCTGGAACACCCGCAGCACCCGCCCCGTCTCGGCCGCGAGGTCGCGCAGCTCCCGCGCCTCGGCGAGACTCAGCGTGAACGGCTTGTCCACCACCACGTGCCTACCCGCCCTCAGGGCCGTGCGCGCGAGCGGCGCGTGTTGGTCGTTCGGGGCGGCGATCACCACGAGGTCCACGTCGTGGCACGCCAGGAGCGCGTCCACGTCAGGCACCACGACGACGTCCGGCAGGTCCGCGTGCACCGCGTCCGGGCGGCTCGAGACGACATGGGTGAGAGCGAGTCCCTCCGTGGCGTGGAGCAGGGGGACGTGGAACGTCTTCCCGGCGAACCCGTAGCCGATCAGCGCGGTGCGGATCGGTGCGTCGGTGGGGGACATGCAGGACCTCCTGGGCTGGCGGCGGGCATGGGAGCGTCCCCTGCACGCTAGGCCGTGGGACCGCGGCGGTCCATCGACGCCGCCCGGCCGGTTTGCGCGGTCCCTGCAGGCCGGGTATTCTGTTCAGGTGCTCCGGCCGGTCCGCCGGAAACGGAGTCACCACCCACCTGGGGGTATGGCGCAGTTGGTAGCGCGTCTGCATGGCATGCAGAAGGTCAGGGGTTCGAATCCCCTTACCTCCACCAGTCAGAAGGCCCGGTCCGTGCGGACCGGGCCTTCGTCGTCGTAACGGCCAGCTCGCCGTCGAGAACCACCGGTCACGGCCGGGTTGCGGTCCAGCGTCGATCACGCATCGACGTCGCATAGCTCTTTCATGGCAGGCTCTCGGCGGACAGACTCGAGGCGTCCCCACCCGTGGAGCCCGGAACACCGGTGCTGCAGAGGCGGGGGCCGCCGGCCCTGTCCGGCCGACTCAGTGAGGAGCTGCCATGTCCGTCATCCGTACCCGTCGTCCCTCCCTCCGTCACCTGCCCGTCGCCGTCGCCGCCGCCGGCCTCAGCACCGCCGTCGCCCTCGCCGGCCCCGCCGCCGCCTGGGACGACGCCCACGGCCCCCAGGCCGGCTACTTCCAGGCCGTCGACCACGAGAACGTCACCACCGCCCTCTTCCAGACCTACGACGGCTACGACCCGGAGGACCTCACGCTCACGCTCACCCCGGTGGCCGAGGACGGCACCCGCCTGGAGGGCGGCCAGGAGGTCGAGTTCACCGCCCTGGACGTCATCGACGGCGGTGCGGTGGACGTCCTCGAGACCCGCCGCGCGCTCGGCGCGGCCGGTGAAGGCCTCGTGCGGTACGACGTGGAGGTGGACGGGCAGATGCTGAACATGGGCATCACGCTCCAGGCGGACACCGACCTCGCCGACGATCAGGGGGCGGCCGTGCACTCCGTCGACGGCCCGCAGATGGCCCACCTCGGGGACCGGCCCCTGGCCTGGGACTCGGCCATGCAGTTGGCACCCGGGGTGGCGGGCGCCGAGATCGTCCACCTGGTCGCCGCGCCGACGATGGAGAACACCTACGCGGCGGTCGTGGCCGAGCCGGCCCACGGTGAGGTCTTCGCGTTCCGTGACTCGGAGCACTCCGAGCTCCGTGCCTGGTACATCCCCGACGAGGGCTTCGTCGGCACGGACACCTTCACCGTCGACTTCCACAGCGAGCACGTCGCCCATGTCCAGACCGTCACCGTGCACGTCGGCGAGGAGATCCCCGCCGCGTACGACGGCTTCCTCGATGCCGAGGACGGCGTCCTCAACGGGAAGCCGCTCGACCTGACCGACCCGGACACCGCCGCGGCGCTCGCCGCGTTCCGGGCCGACGAGGCCGCCCCGGCTCCGGAGGACGGGGAGGAACAGCCCGCTCCGGCTCCGGAGGACGACGCCGACGCCGACGAGCAGCACACGACCCCGGACACCGTCGAGACGGGGCAGTCCACCGGCTGGTGGCTGGCCGGCCTCGGCGCCGCCCCCGCGGGAGTGCAGGTCGCGGCCCGCCGTCGTCTGGGCCTGACCGACTGACAGCCCGCCGCGCACAGATCCTTCGACGCGCCGCCCCTCTTACGCTCAGGGGCGGCGCGTCCGTGCCGGCATGACACGCGGCCGGCAGCCCGCGCGTCAGTCGCCGAGGCCCGCCAGCAGCAGGTCCAGTCCCTCCTCGAAGGGTGCGTCCGCATAGGGGTTCCGCGCCCCCGTCGCGCGCGTGCCCCCGCCCGCCCGGAAGGCCTCGGCGGCCGCGCCAAGCGCGGGCAGGCGCTCCTGCGCCCCCGCCACCTCGAAGATGTCGGCCGGAGCGTCGACGTCGTACGCAGACCCGTAGATGAACGACTCGAGCGCGATCACCCGGGCCAGCACCTGCTCCGGCGCCAGACCGGTCCGGGCCAGCACCGCGCACACCGTCTCGTAGACCCGCTGCGTCGACGGGGCTCCCTCGATCGGCAGGGTCGCGATGAGCGGGATCAGCGGCGGATGGGCCGCGAAGACGTCGCGGTAGGAGCGCGCCCACGCCCGCAGGGCGGCGACGACGGGCACCTCGCCCCGGATCGCGGCCTCCAGCTCGACGAGCGAGACCTCGCCCATCACGGCGTCCTGCAGCAGGACGAGCAGCTCATGCTTGCCGCTGATGTGGTTGTAGAGCGCGCTCGGCGCCACGCCCAGGCGACGGCCGACCGCCGCCATGGTGAGCCCTTCGTATCCCTCGGTGCGGGCGACCGCGAGCGCCGCGTCCGCGATCGCTTCGCGGCTCAGAGCGGGGGAGAGAGGTCGTCCGCGGTGGCGGCGCGCCCGGGGCGGTTCAGTGGTCTCGTCCATCCGGCCATTCTGACCCGTCGGACGGGCAGGAGGTGTCAGGCCGGCTACGGACCAGCCTTCCCTTCCCGGCGCGCGGCCCGTACAGTGAGCGCCGACACTCTAAATGAACGGCATTCACCCGGGCCCCGCCCGATGCCCCGTCCCCGCCAGAGGAGCACCCCATGACCACCGCCCCCGCCACCGCCGGCCGCGAGCGCCGGACGAGCGACGTCGTCGTGATCGGCGCCGGCCCGGCCGGCCTCATGGCCGCCCGCACCGCGAAGGCCCAGGGCCTGTCCGTCACCGTCCTGGAGGCTCGCCGGCGCGTCGGCGGCCGCACCTGGAACGGCCTGGTCGAGGGCGCCGACGGCAAGGACCACTTCATCGAGATCGGCGGCCAGTGGATCTCCCCGGACCAGACCCGCCTCATCTCCCTGGTGGAGGAGCTCGGCCTGCCGACGTTCTCCCGCTTCCGCGACGGTCGCAACGTCTACGTGGACCCGCGCGGAGAACGCCACGTCTACGACGGCCTCGACTTCCCGGTGGCCGAGAAGACGGACCGGGAGATGGATCGCCTGATCGCCAAGATCGACGAACTGACCGCCGAGATCGACGCCGCCGCCCCGTGGGAGCACCCGCGGGCCGCCGAGCTGGACAAGATCTCCTTCCGGCACTGGCTGGAGCAGCAGTCCGACGACCCGGAGGCCATCGACAACGTCTCCATCTACATCGCCTCCGGCATGCTGACCAAGCCCTCCCACACCTTCTCCCTGCTCCAGGCGCTGCTCATGTCCGCCTCGGCGGGGTCGTTCCGCAACCTGGTGGACGAGGACTTCATCCTGGACAAGCGCGTCGAGGGCGGCATGCAGTCCGTGTCCCTGGCCATGGCCGCCGAGCTGGGCGACGACGTCGTCCTCGGCCAGCCGGTGCGCACCCTGCGCTGGGCCGAGCCGGACCCGTCCACCGCGGACGAGAAGAACGGTGTGGCCGCAGACGTGCGCAACGGCGTGGCGCACGACGGCGCCGCCGGCGACGTCGTGGCGCTCACTGACGACTACGAGGTGCACGCCCGCTACGCGGTCCTGGCCGTCCCGCCGAACCTCTACAGCCGCATCTCCTTCGAGCCGCCGATGCCGCGCGAGCAGCAGATCGCGCACCAGCACATCTCCATGGGCCTGGTCATCAAGGTGCACGCCGTGTACGAGACCCCGTTCTGGCGCGAGGAGGGCCTGTCCGGCACGTGCTTCGGTGGGGGCCGTCTCGTCCAGGAGATCTATGACAACACCAACCGCGGCGAGAACCTGGCCGGTGGCGCCCCGGGCGAGGAGGACCCGCACGGCACCCTCGTCGGCTTCGTGTCCGACGTGTACGCGGAGCAGATGTGGGCCCTGCCGGAGGAGGAGCGCAAGGCCGCGATCCTCGGCGCCATGGCCGAGTACCTCGGCCCCCGGACCCTCGAGCCGATCGCGTTCTTCCTCTCGGACATGGCCGCCGAGGAGTGGACCCGAGGCGCCTACGCCACCAGCTACGACCTCGGCGGGCTCTCCCGCTGGGGCCACCTCCAGAACCGCCCGACCGGTCCCATCCACTACGCGTGCTCGGACATCGCAGCCGAGGGCTACCAGCACGTGGACGGCGCGATCCGCATGGGCGAGGCCGCCGCCCTGGCCATCGCCGAGCGGGAAGCCACCGACGCGGGGCAGCCCACCGGCTGACCGGCCCGACGGACAAGGACATCCTCATGAGCGCATCCACCCCACGACGCCGCGTCGTCGACAATGAGGGACACGAGCACGTGTACCCGACCACCTCCGCCATCGAGCAGGTCAACCTGCTCAACCCGGGCGGGGTGAGCAACAAGGGGCTCCAGGCCGGCAAGGTCGGCCTGCTCGGGGCGGTGGTGATCGGCGTCTCCGTCGTCGCCCCCGCCTACACGTTGACCTCGGGCCTCGGGCCGACCATCAGCACCGTCGGCACCCACGTGCCCGCGATCCTGCTGCTCGGCTTCATCCCGATGCTCCTGGTGGCCCTCGGCTACCGGGCGCTGAACACGCGGGTGCCGGACTCCGGCACGTCGTTCACCTGGGCCACGCACGCCTTCGGGCCGTATGTCGGGTGGATGGGCGGCTGGGGGCTCATCGCCGCCTCCGTGATCGTGCTGTCCAACCTGGCGGCCGTCGCCGTCGACTTCACGTTCCTGCTGCTCGCCCAGATCACCGGGAGCCAGGCCATCGCGGACCTGGCCGGCAACCTGTGGGTCAACATCCCCCTGACCCTGGTGTACCTGGCCCTGGCCGGATGGATCTCGCACCGCGGCATGGAGACCACCAAGCACCTGCAGTACATCCTGGTGGCCTTCCAGATCCTGGCCCTCGGTGCGTTCGCGGTCGCCGCCCTGACGCAGTCCTCCCGTGGCGCGGGCTTCGACCCCACCCCGGTGCAGCTGGACTGGTTCAACCCGTTCACCGCGGGCGACTTCAGTGTGGTCGCGGCCGGCGTCTCCCTGTCCATCTTCCTGTTCTGGGGCTGGGACGTGACCCTCACGATGAACGAGGAGACCAAGGACCCCGAGCGCACCCCCGGCCGGGCCGCCGCCGTCACCGTGTTCGTCATCATCGCCGTCTACATCCTGTCCGCCCTGGCCGTGATCTCCTGGGCGGGCATCGGCTCCGAGGGCCTGGGCGCGGGCAACCCGGACAACCAGGAGTCGATCTTCGCGGTCCTCGCCGGCCCGATCCTGGGCCCCTTTGCCGTGATCATGTCCAGCGCGATCCTCGTCAGCTCCCTGGCCTCCCTGCAGTCCACCATGGTCTCCCCGGCCCGCACCCTGCTGGCGATGGGCTTCTACCGGGCCGTGCCCGCGCGCTTCGCCGAGCTGAGCCCCCGGTTCAACAGCCCGGCCTTCGCGACCTGGGTGTGCGCGGGCTTCGCCGGCCTCTTCTACGTCGTCACGCGGCTGCTCTCCGAGAACGCCCTGTGGGACACCATCACCGCTCTGGGCCTGATGATCTGCTTCTACTACGGCATCACCGCCCTGGCCTGCGTCTGGTACTTCCGCCGCGAGTGGTTCACCTCGGTGGGCAACGCCCTCACCACCTTCCTGTTCCCGCTGATCGGCGGCCTCGTGCTGCTGGTGATGTTCTGCGTGACCGCGATGGACTCCACCGACCCCGACTACGGCTCCGGCTCCTCCGTGTTCGGTGTCGGCACCGTGTTCATCCTGGGCATGGGCGTGCTGGCCATCGGCGTGGTACTGATGATGTGGACGCGGCTGCGCCACCCGGCCTACTTCCGTGGCGAGACCCTGCCGCAGACGGACTCGACCCGACCCATCCCCATCATCCGTCCGGACGACGACGGCACTGCCGTGGTCCGGGACCCCAACGAGAGGACCCACTCATGAGCACCCCCACCGGCTATCGCGTGCAGGACCCCAGCACCGGCCAGGTCGTGGAGACCTTCCCCGCCCTCGCCGACGGTGAGGTCGACCAGGTGCTGGCCGCCGCCGAGACCGCCCAGCGCGCATGGGCCGCCCGCCCCATCGAGGAACGCGCCACCATCGTGCAGAAGGTCGCGGACCTCTTCGAGGAGCGCAAGGACGAGCTCGCGCAGATCATCGCCACCGAGATGGGCAAGCGCGTGACCGAGGGCGTCGAGGAGGCGGAGTTCAGCTCGGCCATCTTCGGCTACTTCGCGGACAAGGGCCCCACCCTCGCCGCGGACCGCCCCATCGAGACCTACGGGGGCGGCCGCGCCATGATCCGCCACCTGCCCCTGGGTGTGCTGCTGGGCGTCATGCCGTGGAACTTCCCGTACTACCAGATCGCCCGTTTCGCCGCGCCGAACCTCATGCTCGGCAACGCGATCGTGCTCAAGCACGCCGAGATCTGCCCGCGCTCGGCCCTGGCCGTGCAGCAGATCATGGACGACGCCGGCGTGCCGGCCGGCGTGTACACCAACGTGTTCGCCACGCACGACCAGATCGCCGAGTTCATCGCCGACCCGCGCGTGGCCGGCGTCTCCCTGACCGGCTCCGAGCGGGCCGGCTCCGTGATCGGCGCGCTCGCGGGCCAGCACCTCAAGAAGGCCGTCCTCGAGCTCGGCGGGTCGGACCCGTACATCGTGCTCGACGCCGAGGATCCGGCCGAGGCCGCCCGCACCGCGTGGGCGACCCGCATGTACAACATGGGCCAGGCCTGCAACTCCAACAAGCGCATGATCGTCTCGGCGGACATCCATGACGCCTTCGTGGCCGAGCTGGTGTCCCTGGCCGAGGCCATGAAGCCCGGGGAGGCCGCCGACGAGGACCCGACGGTGTTCACCCCGCTGTCCTCGCGCGGTGCCGCCGAGGGCCTGGCCGAGCAGGTGGAGCGGGCCCGTCAGCAGGGCGCGACCGTCCACGTCGGCGGGACCGTCACGGACGAGGCGGGCGCCCGCTTCGCCCCGGCCGTGATCACGGGCGTCACCTCCGAGATGGACGCCTACCGCGAGGAGCTCTTCGGCCCCGTCGCCGTCGTCTACAAGGTGGCGTCCGCGGACGAGGCGCTCGCTCTCGCCAACGACTCCCAGTACGGCCTGGGCGGCGCCGTGTTCTCCCAGGACGAGGCTCAGGCCGAGCGGATCGCCCGGCAGCTCGAGGTCGGCATGGCCAACGTCAACACGCCGGCGGGAGAAGGGGCGGAGATCCCGTTCGGCGGCATCAAGCGCTCCGGCTTCGGCCGCGAGCTCGGCCCGCTCGGCATGGACGAGTTCGTCAACAAGCAGATGTACTTCGTCCAGGACTGACACCCCACGACGACGACGGGCCCGCCTCCGGTGACCGGAGGCGGGC
>NZ_KV825338.1:0-7612 GCF_001816085.1 Micrococcus sp. HMSC31B01 | reverse complement strand
CAGGCCTCCGGGGAGTACTCCGAGTCGACCTTCAGCTCGCCCGAGATGATCTTCGCCTCGAGGTCCTTGAGCTCGTCCTTGAGCTCCTGCGGCACCGTGTCCTCGAAGTCGTGGAACGGGGCCAGCTCGACGCCCTTGTTCTCCAACGTGCCCACGTAGGGCTCGGCCGAGAACTCGTCCTTCAGGTCCGCGGCGATCACGTCGGCGACGGACTGGCCCATGTTCTTCTTCACCGAGGTGAGGATCAGGTTGCCGTCCTTGGTGGACTCGTAGCCGTCCGAGTCCGGCCAGATGACCTTGACGTCCTTGCCGCCCTGGTTCGCCTCGCGGACGGCGTCCAGGGTGCCCAGGCCCACGGGGCCGGCCACCGGCATCACGATGTCGGCGCCCTCGTTGATGAAGTTGGCGGTGTTCGTCTTGCCGTTGGCCACGTTCTTGAAGTCGCCCGTGAAGGAGCCGGTCTTCGCGTCCTTGTCCCAGCCCAGGACCTTGACGTCCTTGTCCTTGACCTCGTTGTAGTGCTCCACGCCGCGGGCGAAGCCGTCCATGAAGATGGTGACGGTGGGGATCTCCATGCCGCCATAGGTGGCCACGGTGCCGGTCTCGGTGGTGCCCGCCGCCAGGTAGCCGGCCAGGAACGCCGCCTGCGCCGTGTCGTAGGTGAGCTTCTGGAAGTTGTCGGAGAAGCCCTCCGCGGTGACGTCCACGCCGAAGAAGTGGGTGTCCGAGTGCTGCGCGGCGATCGGCTTCATGGCGTCGCCGAGGAGGAAGCCCACGCCGATGACGGCGTCGCAGTCGGCGTTGACCATGGCGGTCACGTTCGGGGTGAACTCGCTGGGCTCGTTCGACTCGGCCTCGCTGGTGGTGATGCCGTAGGCCTTCTCGGCGGCCTTGAGGCCCTCGTAGGAGGACTGGTTGAAGGAGCGGTCGTCGAAGCCGCCCTCGTCCGAGACGATGCAGGCCTTGTAGTCCTTGTTGTCCGAGCCGACGCCGTCCACGGTGGCGATGGCCTCGCTCTCGGCGGCGCCGGAGCCCGAGGCCTCGGACTGCTCCGGCGGGGCGCCGCACGCGGTCAGCAGCAGGCCGGAGACGCCGAGCGCGGCGGCGGGGAGCAGGAGACGACGGCGGCGCGCGGCCGACGGGGTGGCGATGCCCATGGGGTCCTCATTTCGGAAGGCACGGTGCGAGGCCCGCGGCCGGTGGCCGCGGAAAGACGGGGCCCGTGCGGGTGGCCCCGTCCGGATGAGCGCGAGTCTACCGAACGGTGGGCCCGTCCCCTCCGGCGGGTGCGGGCGGCGGGATCAGTGGTGGTCCTCGCCCGTGAGCACCTGCAGCGCGGCGGCGGTGAAGACCCGCATGCCCACGCCGATGGCCCGCACGTCCGGCGCGTAGTCCCCGCGGTGCAGATCGTAGATGGGGCCACCCGGGGACCGGGTGCCGAGGCGCAGCATGGAGCCGGGCACCTTCTGGGTCATCCAGGCGAAGTCCTCGCCGCCCATCGACTGCGGGGTCAGGAGGATCGCCCGTGAGCCGAGCTCCCGCCGCGCCGCGGTCTCGATCAGCGCCGTCTCGCCCTCGGTGTTGTGCACCGGCGGGACACCGCGCACGTGCTCGAGCTGCACGTGCACGCCGTACGGCGCGGCCACCTGCCGGACCACCTCGTCGAGCAGCGCACCGGCCTCCTCCCACACGTCCGCGTCGAGGCAGCGCATGGTCCCGGCCAGGTAGCCGGTGTTGTCGATCGCGTTGGGCGCGCTGCCGGCGGCGATCTGCCCCCACACCACGGAAACGGCCGAGCGCACGTCGATCCGCCGGGAGAGCACGGCGGGCACGTTCACGGCGATCTGGGACAGGGCGAAGACCATGTCCTCGGTGAGGTGGGGCCGCGAGGTGTGCCCCCCGCGTCCGGTGAGGGTGATCCGGATGGTGTCCGCCGCCGAGGTGATGGCGCCGATGCGGGTGCCGATCGAGCCGACGTCGACCTGCGGGTCGCAGTGCGCCGCCAGGATGCAGGGCACGTCGTCGAGGATCCCCTGGCGCAGCACGGACAGCGACCCGCCGGGCAGCCGCTCCTCCGCGGGCTGGAAGATGACGCGGACCGTGCCGTGGGCCCGCTCGCCGGCCGCGCGCAGGTCGGCGTCGGCGGTGGCCCCGCGGAGGATGCGGCCGAGGGCGACGGCCACCCCCGCCATGACGGCGGTGTGCATGTCGTGCCCACACGCGTGCGCGACGCCGTCATTGACGGACACGTAGGGCAGGCCGGTCTCCTCCTCGACCGGCAGCGCGTCGATGTCGGCGCGCAGGGCCAGCACCACCGGCCCCTCCCCGACGTCCACGTAGGCGCCCGTGGACTCCATCCGCACGGGCGAGAACCCGTAGCCGGAGAGCAGCTCCACGATGCGGTCGGTGGTGCGGTACTCCTCATAGGAGAGCTCGGGATGCCGGTGCAGGTCCCGGCGGAAGGACACGATCTCGTCCTCGAGCTCGGCCACCACGGGGCCCACCGAGGGGACGGAGGTCGGGCGGGGCCCGGTCAGCACGGAGTCGGAGGTGGTCATGGCCCAGCACCCTACTCCGGGGGTGCCGGTCGGTGCGGGCCGGACCCCGCCGGGGACGCGGTCAGAGGACCTCGTCCACGCCCTCGGCCTTGAGCGCCTCGACGGCCTTCTTGACCTCCTGGGCGTGCTCCGTGGTGGTGACCAGCAGCGCGTCCTCGGTGTCCACCACGACGACGTCCTCGATGCCGATCAAGGCGATGACGCGCTTCGTGTCCGTCACCACGACGCCGGACGCGTCGTCCGAGTACACGCGCGGGGTGTCCCCGATCACCGTGATGCCGGAGGCGTCCTTGACCGGGTTCAGGCGGGCGATCGCCGCGAAGTCCCCCACGTCGTCCCACGTGAAGGAGCCGGGGATCACGGCCACGTCGCCGACGGCGGCGGCGGGCTCGGCCACGGCGTAGTCGATGGCGGTCTTCGTCAGCTCGGGCCACACCCGGGCCATGACCTCGTCCCGCTCCGGCGTCTCCCACGCGCGGGCGATCTCCATCAGGCCGGCGTGCAGCGCGGGCTCGTTCTCCTCGAGGTGGGCCAGCATGAGGCCCACGGGCGCCACGAACATGCCCGCGTTCCAGAGGTAGCGGCCGGACTTCACGTACTGCTGGGCGACCTTCAGGTCCGGCTTCTCCACGAACGCGGCGACGTCATGCGCGTCCGGAGCGCCGGCCACGCGGAGGCGGCGGCCCCGGCGGATGTAGCCGAAGCCCGTGGCCGCGTGCGTGGGCTCGATGCCGATGGTCACGATCCGGCCGGTGGCCGCCGTCTCGACGGCCTGCCGCACCGCGTCCTGGAAGACCTCCACCGGGGAGATCACCTGATCCGCCGCGAACGAGCCCATGATCGTGTCCGGGTCACGCAGGGAGAGGATCGCCGCGGCCAGGCCGATGGCGGCCGCGGAGTCCTTGGGCGAGGGCTCGAGCACCAGATCCGTCTCCGCCAGATCCGGCAGCTGCATGCACACCGCCTCCCGGTGGGCCTCCCCGGTCACCACGAGCATGCCCGCGGCCAGGGGCGCCAGACGGTCCCACGTGGCACGGATCAGGGTCTGGCCCGAGCCGGTGAGGTCGTGGAGGAACTTCGGCGCGGCGGCCCGCGAGAGGGGCCACAGGCGGGTGCCCACGCCCCCGGCGGGGATCACGGCGTGGAAGCGGGACAGGGCCGTGCCCGGCGCGGCCTCGCGCGGGGCATCGGTCAGGTTCGGATCGGTGCTCACCGGCCCAGACTACGGAACCGTCCGGACGGGGGACCACTCGACGCGTCCCAGGCGGGGCACAGCCCAGACCGAACAGGACGGCGGCGGGGCGCCGCGCGCGTCACAGTGGCCGCCCCGGCCCCCGATCGGGCACGGAGGCGCGGGAAGGGTCTACCCTAGGAGGAGGAATCCACTCGCACACGCCCCTGCCCGTCGTCGTCCCACGGCGGAGGACCGGGATCGTGCATTCCCCCTGGAGGTATCAACCGTGTCTAGCGCCACTGCGCAGGCCCCGGCCAAGAACGGCCGCGGAACCCTGTACCGGGGCCACGGCGGCATGTGGTCCTGGGTGGGCCACCGCGTCACCGGCGTCGTCATCTTCTTCTACCTGCTCGTCCACGTGCTGGACACGGCCCTGGTCCGGGTCTCCCCCGAGGCTTACGACGCCGTGATCGGCTCGTACAAGACGTGGTACTTCGCGCTCGGCGAGGCCGGCCTCGTCGCGGCGATCATCTTCCACGCCCTGAACGGCCTGCGCATCATCCTGGTCGACTTCTGGAAGGGCGGCACCCAGCACCACAAGACCCTGCTGTGGATCGTGCTGGGGCTGTGGGTCGTCCTGACCCTGGGCTTCGCCATCCGTCACTTCAGCCTCGCACTCGGAGGTCACTGAGCCATGAGCACCACCGCTGAGACCACCATCGCGGCGCCCCGCAGCCGCCGTCTGGACCCCAAGTACACGCGCGACGGCGGCGGCCGCGGCAACTTCGAGATGCTCGCCTGGCTGTTCATGCGCATCTCTGGTGTCTTCCTCGTCGTGCTGATCGCCGTGCACCTGACCACCAACCTGCTGGTGGGCGACGGCATCCACGCCATCGACTTCGGCTTCGTGGCCGGCAAGTGGGCGCACCCGCTGTGGCAGTTCTGGGACCTGGCCCTCCTGTGGCTGGCCATGCTGCACGGCGCCAACGGCGTGCGCACGATCATCAACGACTACACCCGCCGCGGCAGCGCCCGCTTCTGGCTGACGATGATCCTGTACATCGCCACGGCCGTGATCATCATCCTCGGCACCCTGGTGATCTTCACCTTCGATCCCTGCATGGTGGACGCCTCCGGCGCCCTGCTCGAGGGCTCCCCGGCCTTCTGCGGCTGACCCCGGAAACGCTCACCCTGCGGTGCGGCCGGCCCGAGCGGCCGCCGCGTCACAGACACCCAGAAAGAGAGACCTGAATGCAGGTGCACAAGTACGACGTGGTGATCGTCGGCGCCGGCGGCGCGGGCATGCGCGCGGCCATCGAGGCCGGTCAGCGCGCGCACACCGCCGTCCTCACCAAGATCTACCCCACGCGTTCCCACACCGGCGCGGCCCAGGGCGGCATGTGCGCGGCCCTCGCCAACGTCGAGGAGGACAACTGGGAGTGGCACACGTTCGACACCGTCAAGGGCGGCGACTACCTGGTGGACCAGGACGCCGCGGAGGTCATGGCCAAGGAGGCCATCGACGCGGTGCTCGACCTCGAGAAGATGGGCCTGCCCTTCAACCGCACCCCCGAGGGCAAGATCGACCAGCGCCGCTTCGGCGGCCACACCCGTGACCACGGCAAGGCGCCCGTGCGCCGCGCCTGCTACGCCGCGGACCGCACCGGCCACATGATCCTCCAGACGCTGTACCAGAACTGCGTCAAGCACAACGTGGAGTTCTACAACGAGTTCTACGTGCTCGACCTGCTGCTGGTGGAGGAGGACGCCGTGCGCGAGGACGGCACCGCCTACAAGCAGAAGCGCACCGCCGGCGTCGTCTCCTACGAGCTGGCCACCGGCGAGATCCACGTCTTCCAGGCCAAGTCGGTCGTCTTCGCCACCGGCGGCGCCGGCAAGGTGTACAAGACCACCTCGAACGCCCACACCCTCACCGGCGACGGCATGGCCATCGCCTACCGCGCGGGCCTGCCGCTGGAGGACATGGAGTTCGTGCAGTTCCACCCGACCGGCCTGGCCGGCCTGGGCATCCTGCTCTCCGAGGCCGCACGCGGCGAGGGCGGCATCCTCCGCAACGCGGACGGCGAGCGCTTCATGGAGCGCTACGCCCCCACCATCAAGGACCTCGCCCCGCGCGACATCGTGGCCCGGTCCATGGCCGAGGAGGTCCGTCAGGGCCGCGGCGCCGGTCCCAACAAGGACTACGTGCTGCTCGATCTGACGCACCTGGAGCCCTCGCACATCGACGAGAAGCTCCCGGACATCACCGAGTTCGCCCGCACGTACCTGGGCGTCGAGCCCTACACGGAGCCGGTGCCGGTGTTCCCCACCTGCCACTACTTCATGGGCGGCATCCCCACGAACATCAAGGCCGAGGTCCTCCAGGACAACGACACCGTCGTGCCGGGCCTGTACGCCGCCGGCGAGGTGGCCTGCGTGTCCGTGCACGGGTCCAACCGCCTGGGCACCAACTCGCTGCTGGACATCAACGTGTTCGGCCGCCGCGCCGGCATCTACGCCGCCGAGTACGCCGTGCAGGCGGACTGGGTGGAGCTGCCCGAGGGCGGCGAGCTGCCGACCGTGGAGCACATCGAGAACCTGCGCTCCGCCACCGGCTCCGAGCGCGTCGCGGACATCCGCGCCGAGCTCCAGGAGTCGATGGACGCGGACATGCAGGTCTTCCGCGACGAGGACTCGATCCGCCGCGCACTGGCCAAGATCGAGGAGCTGCGCGGGCGCTACGAGAACGTGTCCGTCCAGGACAAGGGCCGCCGCTTCAACCTCGACCTGCTCGAGGGCATGGAGCTGGGCTACCTCCTGGACATCGCCGAGGCGATGACCCTCGCGGCCCTGGGCCGCAAGGAGTCCCGCGGCGGGCACTACCGCGAGGACTACCCCGACCGCGACGACGAGAACTTCATGGCGCACACCATGATCTACCGTGACGAGACCGCGGAGATGGAGGGCGTCAAGGGCATCCGCTTCGAGACCAAGCCCGTCGTCGTGACCCGTTACCAGCCGATGGAGCGTAAGTACTGATGAGCCACTCAGCAACCGAGACCGAGGCCCCCGTGGCCCAGGCGCAGACCCAGTCCGCCGGTGGCGGCGCAGGCGAGGTCGAGAGCTTCGACATCGTGCTCAAGGTCCGCCGCTACCTCCCGGAGTCCTCCGAGGAGTCCTACTGGGACGAGTGGCGCCTGACCATGTACGGCACCGACCGCGTGCTGGACGCCCTGCACAAGGTCAAGTGGGACCACGACGGCACCCTGTCGTTCCGCCGCTCCTGCGCCCACGGCGTGTGCGGCTCCGACGCCATGCGCATCAACGGCCGCAACCGCCTGGCCTGCAAGACGCTCCTGAAGGACCTCGACCTGTCCAAGCCCATCCTGGTGGAGCCCATCAAGGGCCTGCCGGTGGAGAAGGACCTGATCGTGGACATGGACCCGTTCTTCCAGTCCTACCGCGAGATCATGCCATTCCTGGTCGCCGAGGGCCACGCGCCCACCAAGGAGCGCTACCAGTCCCAGGCCGACCGGGCGATCTACGACGACACCACGAAGTGCATCCTGTGCGCCGCGTGCACCTCGTCCTGCCCGGTGTTCTGGACGGACGGCCAGTACTTCGGCCCGGCCGCCATCGTCAACGCGCACCGGTTCATCTTCGACTCGCGTGACGAGGCCGGCGACATGCGCCTGGAGATCCTGAACGACAAGGAGGGCGTGTGGCGTTGCCGCACGACCTTCAACTGCACCGACGCGTGCCCCCGCGGCATCCAGGTGACCAAGGCGATCTCCGAGGTGAAGCGGGCCATCCTGGCCCGCCAGTTCTGATCCCCCGCACCACGACGGCGGCCCGTCTCCTCACGCGAGGAGGCGGGCCG
>NZ_KV825337.1:0-4626 GCF_001816085.1 Micrococcus sp. HMSC31B01 | reverse complement strand
CCGGCGGCCCCGAACGACGCCTCCAGTCGCGCGGGGTCCACCCGGGCGAGGTCGCCGATGGTCGCCACCCCCCGCCGGGCGAGCCGCTCGGCCGCCTTGGGGCCCACGCCCCACAGCCGGCCCACGGGCAGCGGATGGAGGAAGTCCAGGGTGCGCTCCGGCGGCACGATCAGCAGGCCGTCGGGCTTGGCCGCGGTGGACGCCGTCTTGGCCACGAACTTCACGGCCGAGCCGCCCACGGTGCACGGCAGCCCCAGCGCGGAGCGGACGCGCTCCCGGATCAGGTGGCCGATGTGCTCGGGCGGGCCGAGCCGACGGCGCGCGCCGGCGACGTCGAGGAACGCCTCGTCCACGCTGAGCTGCTCCATCACGGGGGTCACGTCCGCGAGCACGGCCATCACCTCGGCGGAGACGGCCCGGTAGAGCTGCTGGCGCGGCGGGATGACCACGAGGGGCGGGCACAGGGCGCGGGCGTGCGCCAGGGGCATCGCCGAGCGGACCCCGTAGGCCCGCGCCGCGTACGAGGCGGAGAGCACCACGGACCGGCCGCTCGGGGCGGCGACGGCGGCGGGACGCCCCTCGAGGTCGGGCCGTTCGCGCAGCTCGACGGACAGGAAGAACGCGTCCATGTCCACGTGGAGGATCGTCGCCTCATCGCGGGGTGCAGCGGGCGCGGTCTCGGACATGGACCGAGCCTATCCGGGACCGGCGATCCGTCGCGCGGCGCGGCTAGGGTGGGGCCATGCCCGCCGACGTCGCCGTCCCCCGCCCCCGTCCCGCCGACCAGGACCGCTTCCGCGCCGCCGTCGCCGACGCCCTCGACCGCCTGCTGGCGGAGCACCGGGACCTCGCCCGGGACGTCCACCCGCTGACCGCGCCCCTCGTGGACGCGATCGCGGACCTGACCGCGGGCGGCAAGCGCCTGCGCGCCGTCCTGGCCTGGCTCGGCTGGCGGGCGGCCGGTGGCGAGGCGGAGGACCCCCGCATCGCCGAGGCGGGGGCGGCGTTCGAGCTGTTCCAGGCCGCGGCGCTGATCCACGACGACATCCTGGACCGCTCGGACACCCGCCGCGGGATGCCCAGCGTGCACCGCCGCTTCGAGTCCCTCCACCGGGAGGCGGGCTGGCGGCACGCCGCGGAGCACTTCGGCGTCTCCGCCGCGATCCTCGCCGGCGACGTCGCGCTGGGGATGAGCGAGACGGCCTTCGCGCGCGTGCTCGCCGGCACGCCCCGGGAGGACCGGGCGCGGGTCGAGCTCGAGCGGATGCGCTTCGGCGTGATGGCGGGTCAGTACCTCGACGTGGTGGCCGAGATGGCCCCGGCGGCGCGCGACGCCCGCGAGGCCGAGGCGGCCGCCGAGGCGGTGGTGGAGCACAAGTCGGCGCGCTATTCGGCGGTGCACCCGCTCGCCCTCGGGGGGCTGCTGGCGGGGGCGGACGACGGGCTGGTGACCGCGTTCGCCCGGGTGTCGCTGCCGTTCGGCATGGCCTTCCAGTACCGGGACGACCTGCTCGGCGTGTTCGGCGACCCGGCGACCACGGGCAAGCCCGCGGGCGACGACCTGCGGGAGGGCAAGCAGACCGTGCTCATCGCCCGCGCCGTCGAGCTGCTCGCCCCGGACGAGGCCGCCGCGCTCGACGCGGACCTCGGCGACCCGGACCTCGGTGCGGACCGGGTGGCCCACTGGCAGGGCGTCCTCGAGGCGTGCGGCGCGCGCCGGGCCGTCGAAGAGCGGGTCGCGGCGCTCTCGCACGAGGCGGCCGGGGCCGTGGCGGGCCTGCTCGCGCACGGCGTCCCCGAGGACGTCAGCGCCGAGCTCACGCAGCTGATCGACGCCTACACGTCGCGCCGCCACTGAGCGGCACGGACCCCGCGGGCTAAGGCCGCCCGCGGGGCCGGCTCACCAGGCCAGGGCCTGGGCGCGACGCCGGATCTCGGTCTTCCGGCCGTCCCGGAGTGCGTCGATGGGCCGGCCGGGCAACGACTCGTCCTCGGTGAACAGCCAACGGAGGGCCTCCTCGTCGGAGAAGCCGGCGTCGGCCAGCAGCACGAGCGTGCCCTGCAGGGAGTCGAGCACGCCGGTCTCGGTGAGGAACAGGGCCGGCACGGACCGCACCGCGGGCTCGGGACGACGCACGGCCAGCAGGCGGCGATCATGCACGAGGTTGTGGACGCGGGTCACGCGCTGGTCGAGGTGCTCCGCCACGTCGGGCACGGAGAGCCACTCGCCCACGAGGGCGTCGAGCTCGGCGGGGATCGCGTCAGCGGGGACCGGGGTGTCGGAGGAAGTGGTGCTCACAGGCGCCAGCCTACGTGGCCGCCGACGGGCCCGGCCCATCGCGCCCCGGACGGCATAGATCTCAGTATGGTCACGAAGATCACATTCCGATAACATCGCCGAGGCTCCATGGCCGGGCGCCGACGTCGTCGGTCGACCGCGGGGGCCACGGGTCCCACCCGTCACTTCCCCGTCGTGTTCCATCCATCCGATCCGATGCCGAGGTCTGCCGTGCCCCACACCCCCGTCCGCTCCCGCTGCCTGCGCTCCGTCCTGACCGGCGGCGCGGTGCCCCTGCTGCTGCTCACCGGTCTGCCCGCCCAGGCCCACGCCCAGGAGGCGGCGGTGCACACCGTGCGCCCGGGCGACTCCCTCACCCGGATCTCGGCCGCCCGCGGCGTCTCCGTCGCCGACCTGCTGCGGTTCAACGGCCTGGGCCTGGAGACCGTGCTCTACCCGGGTGACGAGCTCCGCCTGACCGGCGCGGCGGCCCCGGCCCCGGCCGCGGGGACCTACACGGTGCAGCCGAACGACGGGTGGTGGGTCATCGCCCGCCGCACCGGCGTCTCCGCCGCGCAGCTGCAGCGGCTCAACGGCATGAGCGCGTCGAGCATGCTCCACCCGGGCATGGTCCTGACCACGCAGCGCACGGCCGCCGCACCGAAGGCCCCCGCGTCGCCCGCCCCGACCACGACCCCCGCCACCGCGCCGGCGTCGACGACCCCGACGGCGGCCGGCGGGACGGTCCGGTACACCGTGGTCTCCGGCGACTCCCTCTGGGGGATCTCCCAGCGGTTCGAGGTCTCCATCCCCCGTCTGCGCGAGCTCAACGGCCTGACGCGGGCCTCGACGCTGCACCCCGGCGACGTGCTCGTGATCTCCGACGGCACCCTCGAGGTGGAGCCGGTCTCGGCCGTCCAGGCGGTCGGCGACACCTTCCTCGGGCGCACCTACGCGCCGCACGTGACGGCCTCGGCGAACGAGAACCTGCGCCTGCTGCGCTCCGTCCCGCAGCCCACCCCCGAGCAGATGCAGCAGATCGTCCGCGAGACCGCCGAGCGGATGGGCGTGGACCCTCGCCTGGCCCTGGGCCACGCGTACACCGAGTCCCGCTTCCGCATGGCCTCGGTCTCCCCCGGCAACGCCGTGGGGGCGATGCAGGTCATCCCGATCACGGGCGAGTTCGCCTCGGAGCTGGTGGGCCGCGAGCTGAACCTGCTGGACCCCCACGACAACGCGGTGGCCGGCGTCGCGTTCATCAAGTACGTGCAGGACCGCACCCCCACCCTCGATGAGGGCATCGGGGCCTACTACCAGGGCCTCGGCGGGGTGCTGGACAGCGGCCTGAACCCGGAGGCACGGGACTACGTGGCCAAGGTGCGCGCCGCGATGGCGATGTTCTGATCCGCCGGCGGCGGACCGCCCCGAGGGGTCCGCCGCCTGTCCTACCCTGGGACGATGAGCAGCGCACGCCGCGACCCCCTCGTGGGGGGCATCGTCGACGGCCGCTACCGGGTCGTCGAGCGGCTGGCCCGGGGCGGCATGTCCACCGTCTACCTGGCCGTGGACGAGCGTCTCGACCGCCAGGTGGCGCTCAAGGTCATGCACCCGCACCTGGCGGAGGACCCCGTCCTCGTCGGCCGGTTCGAGCAGGAGGCCAAGACGACGGCGCGGCTGTCCCATCCGCACGTCGTCGCGGTCCTGGACCAGGGCCACACCGAGGCCGAGGACGGCGACGTGCTGGCCTACCTCGTGATGGAGCACGTGCCCGGCCGCACGCTGCGCACCGTCATCCGGGACCGTGCACCGCTCTCGCCCCGGGAGGCGCTGCGATTCCTGCGTCCGCTCGTCGACGGCCTGGCCGCCGCGCACGGCGCCGGACTGGTGCACCGGGACGTGAAGCCCGAGAACGTGCTCGTCCGCGACGACGGCCGGGTGACGGTCGCGGACTTCGGCCTGTCCCGCGCCGCCACGGCCCACACCATGGCCGGGCAGGCCGTCGTGGGCACACCCGCCTATCTCGCCCCCGAGCACATCGCCGGGGCGCCCGCCGACGCCCGTTCCGACGTGTACGCCGTGGGCATCATCCTGTTCGAGCTGCTCACGGGCCGCCAGCCGTACACCGCGGCGACCGCGCTGCAGGTCGCCTACCGGCACGTCCACGAGCGGGTCCCCGTGCCGTCCACGCTGCACCCCGGGCTCCCCGAGGACCTCGACGACCTCGTGCTGTGGTGCACCGAGCCGGACCCGGCCGACCGGCCCGCCGGTGCCGGCGAGCTCCTGCACCGCATCGAGGCCGTGGCGGCGGGCCTGGACCCCGACGCACCGGACCGCCGCCCCGCCGCGCA
>NZ_KV825336.1:0-780 GCF_001816085.1 Micrococcus sp. HMSC31B01 | reverse complement strand
ACGTCGAGCACGGCCGCCTGCCCGGCACCCTGCTGCGCGAGCCCGTGGGGGACGGCGGCTTCGGCTACGACCCGATCCTGCGCCCCGAGGGCCGGGACGTGTCCACCGCGCAGCTGAGCCCCGAGGACAAGAACGCGATCAGCCACCGGGGGCACGCCTTCCGCGCCCTGCTGCCCTACCTGGTGGACGCGCTCGACGCGCGCCCGTGAGCGGCGGGCGCGCCCCCGTGCCGGGGCTGGACTTCACCGCGATCGACTTCGAGACCGCCAACGGCTTCCGCGGCTCCCCGTGTGCCGTGGGCGCCGTCCGGGTGCGGGACGGGGTGATGGTGGACCGTGCGGAGTGGCTGATCCGTCCGCCCGTCGGCTTCGACCGGTTCGATCCCCGCAACGTGCGCATCCACGGCATCACCGAGGACCGCGTCCTGGACGCCCCCCGGTTCGCGCAGGTGTACGACGAGCTCGCGGACTTCGTGGGGACGGACGTGCTCGCGGCGCACAACGCGGGCTTCGACGTCGGCGTCATCGAGTCCGGCCTCGAGGTCTCCGGCCGGGACGTGCCGGGCCTGGAGTTCGTGTGCACCCTGGTGCTGGCGCGCCGCGTCTACGACCTGCCCTCGTACGCCCTGCCCTCCGCGGCGCGCGAGGCCGGGTTCACCCCGGGACGCCACCACGACGCACTGGCCGACGCCGAGGCCTGCGCGGCCATCCTCGTGGACATCGGCCGGCGCGTGCTGGGGGCGCCGCCGGCCGACGCGGAGATTCTGCCCGGGCTGACCGA
>NZ_KV825335.1:0-1343 GCF_001816085.1 Micrococcus sp. HMSC31B01 | reverse complement strand
GCCGCGGCCCGCACCCTCGTGCTCGGCCAGGCCTCCGGCTTCGCGGGAGCGGCCCTCGGCGGGTGGCACGCCGGGGTGGCGGTGCAGGTGCTGCTGCGGGCCGGCGTGGAGGCACCGACCGTGCGGGAGGCCGCCCTGCAGGCCGTCGGCGGTCTCGTCCTGCTGGTGGTGGGGCTGATCGTCGAACGGTGGTGCCGGATCCCGCCTGAGGAGGATGCGCCCGAGGGCGGTCGTGGGCAGGATGGGTCCCCGGGCCGACCGGCCCGTCCCGAGACGGAAGGAGGGTATGCCCGTGCCCGGCATTGACCTGAGCGGCGTGGCCTTCACGCCGGCCTCGCCGCGGCTGGCGACGGTGAAGCTCATCGCCACGACCATCGGCCACCTGATCTGGCTCGCCGCGTTCTCCGTGCCGCTGATCCTCAAGCTCACCGGCCCGTGGGCGGGGATGGCCGCGTGGGTCGCGTGGGGGCTGCCGGCCGTCGTCGTCGTGTCCTGGATCGTGGACCTGATCCTGATCCCGCGGCGCGTGCGCGCGATGGGCTGGGCCGAGCGCGAGGACGACGTCCTGTGGCGCGAGGGCATCCTGTTCCGCAGCGTGCACGCGGTGCCGTACGGCCGCCTGCAGTACGTGGACGTCTCGGACGGTCCGCTGCTGCGCCGGGTCGGGCTGCAGACCCTCACCCTGAAGACCGCCGCCGCGGGCGGGGACGTCACCCTGGAGGGCGTGCCCCGCGAGAGGGCCGAGGAGCTGCGCGAAGTCCTCATGGCGCGCGGCCAGGCGCGGCTGGCGGGCCTGTGAGCGCGGCCGCCCCGCCCCCCGCCGACGACGCCGGCTGGGTCCGCGTCCACCCCGCCTCGCCCTGGGTGCGGGGCTGGACCTTCCTGCTGCTGATCCTGTTCTTCGCGGGCCGCAACGCGGTGGAGGACTTCGCGGCGGGCCGGCTCAGCGGGGAGGACGCCCCGGGCGGCGGCGACGGCAGCCTGCTCGTGGCCGGCGGCATCCTGCTGGGGGTCACCCTGCTGATCAGCCTCGTGTTCTTCTTCTCCTGGTGGTTCACCCGGTTCCGCTGTGGGGAGGATCGGATCGAGCTGCGCCAGGGCTGGCTCTTCCGCAGCCGGCGGCAGATGCGCTACGACCGCATACAGGCGGTGGACCTGCAGCACCCCCTCGTGGCCCGGCTGCTCGGGCTGGCCACGGTGAAGGTCGAGGCGGCCGACGGCGGCGAGTCCGCGCTCGAGCTGTCCTTCCTGCGCCGCGCCGAGGCCGAAGCGGTGCGCCGGGAGATCCTGGACCGCGCGTCGGGGGTGCTCGGGGGAGCCGGGGCGGACGCGTCCGCCCCGGA
>NZ_KV825334.1:0-2818 GCF_001816085.1 Micrococcus sp. HMSC31B01 | reverse complement strand
GCCGGGCGGTCGGCGTCACGTCGGTCCGCGGCCGCCGCGTCCCCGCCGCGCAGCGCGGCGAGGTCCTCGGGGCTGAGCGCCGAGGTGTGCTGGGCGCCGCCGTCGTCGTCCCGGTCCATGGCGGGCAGCGCCTGGGTGCGGTTCGGGTCGTCCGCGGCGTCGTCCTGGACGAACGCGCCGTAGTCCAGCCCGGATTCGAAGTCCTCCGCCCCGGCGCGCTCGTCGCGCCCGCGGCCGGCCTGATGGGAAGCCATGCTCGTGCCTCTCTCGAGTGGGTCCGTCCGCCCGCGGGCGCCGGGGATCAGTAGCGGTAGTGGTCGGCCTTGTAGGGGCCGGCCACGTCCACGCCGAGGTACTCGGCCTGGGCCTTGGTCAGCTCGGTCAGCCCGACGCCGAGGGCGTCCAGGTGCAGGCGGGCGACCTTCTCGTCCAGCACCTTGGGCAGCGTGTAGACGCGCTTCTCGTAGTGCTCGCCGGTCAGGGCGCCGGTGCCCGTGGAGCCGCCGAAGAGCTCGATCTGCGCCATCACCTGGTTGGTGAAGGACGCGCTCATCACGAACGAGGGGTGGCCGGTGGCGTTGCCGAGGTTCAGCAGGCGACCCTCGGAGAGCACGATGATGCTGCGCTCGGCCTCCGTGCCGCCGTCCAGGGTCCACTCGTGGACCTGCGGCTTGATCTCCGTCTTCACGACGCCGGGGATGCGGGCCAGGCCGGCCATGTCGATCTCGTTGTCGAAGTGGCCGACGTTGCCCACGATGGCCTTGTCCTTCATGGCGGACATGTGCTCGGCCATGATGATGTCCTTGCCGCCGGTGGTGGTGACGAAGATGTCGCCCTCGCCCACCACGTCCTCGAGGCGGGCCACCTGGTAGCCGTCCATCGCGGCCTGCAGCGCGCAGATCGGGTCGATCTCCGTGACGATCACGCGGGCACCCTGGCCGCGCAGGGCCTCGGCGGCGCCCTTGCCGACGTCGCCGTAGCCGCAGACCACGGCGACCTTGCCGCCGATCAGCACGTCCGTGGCGCGCATGATGCCGTCCGGCAGGGAGTGGCGGATGCCGTACTTGTTGTCGAACTTGGACTTGGTCACGGCGTCGTTCACGTTGATCGCCGGGAAGAGCAGGCGGCCCTCCTGCGCCAGCTGGTAGAGGCGCAGCACGCCCGTGGTGGTCTCCTCGGAGACGCCGCGCAGGGTGCCGGCGGTGCGGGTCCAGTGCTGCGGGTCGCGGGCCAGCGAGCGCCGCAGCGTCTCGAGGATGATCCGGTACTCCTCGGGGTCGTCCTCGGTGGCGCTGGGCACGGCGCCCGCGGCCTCGAACTCGACACCCTTGTGCACCAGCAGGGTGGCGTCGCCGCCGTCGTCCAGGATCATGTTGGGGCCGCGCTCCGGATCCTCGTCCGCGCCCGGCCAGGTGAGGATCTGCGAGGCGGTCCACCAGTAGTCCTCGAGGGACTCGTTCTTCCAGGCGAACACCGGCACGCCCTGCGGGTCCTCGGGGGTGCCCGAGCCCACGACGACGGCGGCGGCGGCCTCGTCCTGCGTGGAGAAGATGTTGCAGGAGGCCCACCGGACCTCGGCGCCGAGGGCGATGAGGGTCTCGATGAGCACGGCGGTCTGCACGGTCATGTGCAGGGAGCCGGCGATGCGGGCGCCCTTCAGCGGCTGGGCCTCCCCGTACTCCTCGCGCAGGGACATCAGCCCCGGCATCTCGTGCTCGGCCAGGCGGATCTGGTGGCGGCCCGCCTCGGCCAGGGACAGGTCCCGGACCGTGAAGTCGAACGAGGCACCGGGCACGGTGGTGCGGTTGGCGAAGGCCGGGTCGACGTCGGGGGTGCGGAACTCTGCGGAGGTCTCAGTCATGCCCTCCAGCCTAGCGAGGCCCCGGACGGCACGAGACGCGCCGCGTCAGTCCCCGTCACGCACCACGCGCAGCCCGGGACGGGCCGGCGGGACGGCCATGGGCCGGGTGGGGACCGTGCGCACGCCGCCGTCCGCGTCGACGGCCTCGTAGTGCTCGGGCAGCTCCAGCCGCAGCACCTCCCAGCCGCGCGGGGCCGTGGTGCGCCGAGCGTGCTCGCCGCAGAGGTCGTACGTGTGCGGCTCCGCCCGGCGCGACAGGGGCCCGATGACCACCTGCGAGTCCGCGTAGTTGTACGTCAGCGTGGCCAGGGCAGGGCTCTGGCATCCGGTCTTGCTGCAGCGTCGCATGGGTCCCACGCCCGCCACCCTACTCGGCGGACGGCCCGGGGCGGTGGCCTACCATGGCGCGCATGACCGCGCCCGCCTCCTCCGATCCCC
The DNA here is from genome assembly GCF_001816085.1 of Micrococcus sp. HMSC31B01. Taxonomy (NCBI): domain Bacteria; kingdom Bacillati; phylum Actinomycetota; class Actinomycetes; order Micrococcales; family Micrococcaceae; genus Micrococcus; species Micrococcus sp. HMSC31B01. The sequence continues at coordinate 519 of NZ_KV825334.1, read as the reverse complement.
TCGACCCCCTGCCGTTCCGGGCGGGCGACGCCGCGGGGGCCGAGCCGGGCGTCGAGGGCGGCCCGGCCGAGGCCGGCGTCTCCTCCCCCACGGGGCGCGGCGGCCGGGACCGCCGTGGCCGAGGGCTGCGGCATCCGCGCCCGTTCGGTGCACGCTCGGAGCGGGGCCGGGGCGAGGCGCTGCTGACCGCCGTCGAGAAGGCGGTGGACCGGCTGGGCTCCCTGGACGCGCCCGGGCTGCGCCACGTGACCGCGCGGGTGGAGCGCATCCCGGACCGGCTCGACGAGCGACTGCGCGAGCTGCACGCCGGCCGGGAACGGGATGAGGAGGCGCTGTTCGCGCGGGCCGAGCGGCAGGGCCGGGACGGGGTGCTGATCACCCTGTTCGAGCGGCCGCTGCGGGACGCGGCCGACCCGGCCGACCTCGAGGGGGCCGTCTACGGGGTGGCGCTGAGCCGTTGCGCCGAGGCGCTGGGCGTGGACCCGCAGGTGCTCGACCCCAGCTGGGGCCGCGGCTGAG
>NZ_KV825333.1:0-5970 GCF_001816085.1 Micrococcus sp. HMSC31B01 | reverse complement strand
CTGCTCGCCGCCGCCGTGGACGCCGCCCGCGCGGGGCTGGCCGGGCTGGCCGCCCCGGACGAGGTGGGGGAGCACGTGGACGTGCTCGTGGACGACGACCGGCTCCTGACGCACCGCTTCGCGTGCCGCATGCCCGGCTACGCGGGCTGGCTCTGGTACGTGACGATCGCCCGGGCCCCACGCGCTAAGCAGGTCACCGTGTGCGAGACGGGCCTCATGGCGGGGGAGGGTGCGCTCGTGGCGCCCCCGTGGGTGCCGTACGCCGAGCGGGTGAACGAGGAGGAGCGCGAGCGGCTCAAGGCCGTGGCCGAGGGCCGCGTGCCCGGCTCCCCGGCGCCCGAGGCCGCGCCGGACGACCGCGGCTGAGACGGCGCGCCCCGGCTGACCCGCCGGGGCGGACACGCAACGGGCCCGCGGTGGAGTCCCCCGCGGGCCCGTGTCCCCGTCCGGGGACGGCTCAGGCCAGGCGCTCGACCACGTGGTCGATGCAGCGCAGCAGTGCCGCGACGTCCTCGGGCTCGATCGCGGCGAAGGTCGCGATCCGCAGCTGGTTCCGGCCGAGCTTGCGATAGGGCTCCACGTCCACCACGCCGTTCGCGCGCAGGGCCTGGGCGACCGCCGCCGCGTCGACGTCGTCGGAGAAGTCGACGGTGCAGACCACGGCGGAGCGGTCCTCGGACCGGGCCACAAAGGGCGTGGCGAAGGACGACGCCTCGGCCCACGCGTACACGCGCGAGGAGGAGTCGGCGGTGCGGGCGGTCATCGCGTCCAGCCCGCCCTGACCGTTCATCCAGCGCAGCTGCGCGTCCAGCATGACGAGCGTGGCCAGCGCGGGCGTGTTGTAGGTCTGGTCCTTGAGGGAGTTCTCCACGGCCGTGGCCAGGTCCAGGAACGCCGGGATCCACCGGCCGGACTCCTTGATCTCCGCGACCCGCGCCAGGGCCCGCGGGGAGAACAGCGCGAGCCACAGACCGCCGTCGGACGCGAAGTTCTTCTGCGGCGCGAAGTAGTACACGTCCGCCTCGGACACGTCCACCGGCAGGCCGCCCGCGGCCGAGGTGGCGTCGACGACGACCAGCGCGTCCTCGTCGATGCCCGCGGGGCGGACGACGGGCGCCATCACGCCGGTGGAGGTCTCGTTGTGCGGCCACGCGTACACGTCGACCCCGGCCACGGCCTCCGGCTCGGGGCGGGTGCCCGGCTCGGAGGGGCGGATGTCCGACGGCGCCAGGAACGGCGCCTGGTCGGTGGCCTTGGCGAACTTCGAGCCGAACTCGCCGAAGCTCAGATGCTGGGCGCGCTCGCGGACCAGGCTGAAGGCGGCCGCGTCCCAGAACGCGGTGGAGCCGCCGACGCCGAGGATCACCTCGTAGCCCTCCGGCGCCGAGAACAGCTCGGCGACGCCCGACCGGACGCTCGCCACCAGGTCCTTGACCGGCTTCTGACGGTGCGACGTGCCGAGCAGCCCGGCTGCGTCCTGGAGCGCGCTCAGCTGCTCGGGGCGGACCTTGGAGGGGCCGGCGCCGAAGCGGCCGTCGGCCGGCAGCAGGTCCTGGGGGATGGTGATCTCGGCGGGGGAGGTCATGCGTGCTCCTGACGCTTCGGGGTCGCGGGTCGCGCCCATTCTCCCGCGCCCGGGACCACCGGCCGTCCACGTGACTCACGCCTCGCTAGGATGTCCGGGACGAAGAGCCCGAGGGAAGAGGACGTGCCATGACGGATCTGATCGACACCACCGAGATGTACCTGCGCACGATCCTCGAGCTCGAGGAGGAGGGCATCCCCCCGCTGCGCGCCCGCATCGTCGAGCGTCTGGAGCACTCCGGCCCCACCGTCTCCCAGACCGTGGCCCGCATGGAGCGGGACGGGCTGGTGCACGTGGGCGCGGACCGTCGGCTGGAGCTGACCGTGGCGGGCCGCGAGCGGGCCGTGTCCGTGCTGCGCAAGCACCGCCTGGCCGAGCGCCTGCTCGCGGACGTGATCGGCCTCGAGTGGGAGCTCGTCCACGAGGAGGCCTGCCGCTGGGAGCACGTGATGAGCGACCAGGTGGAGCGCCGCCTGCTCACGCTGCTGGAGAACCCCACCGAGACCCCCTACGGCACCCCGATCCCGCCCCGGCCCGAGCAGGCCTCCGCCGAGGACTGGAGCCGCGACATGGGCCTGGCGGGCGCCCGGCTCTCCGAGGAGGCCGCCACCGCCGGCCGGTTCCGCGTCCGCGGGCTGGCCGAGGGCGTGCAGACCGACCCCGAGCTGCTGGCCCAGCTGGCCGGCGCCGGCGTGACCCCCGGCCGCGTGGTGCGTGCCGAGGCCGCCCGCGACGCCGGGTACATCCGGGTCGAGGGCGAGGCGGAGGACGGCGCGGCCGCGGACGGCGGGGCCCTCGAGCTGGCCGAGGCCACGGCCGCGCACGTGTGGGTCGAGCGTCTCGACGGCTGAGGCGCGGCGCGCCGTCGTCGTGCGTGACGGGGGCGTGATGGCCCGGTGACGGGCCGGTGAACCTCTTCCGCCGCCGCAGGCGACACGCGGCGCGCCGATGCACCCGCGTCTAGCGTGGAGACACGACGCCCCTGTGTCCCCACGCTTCCGAGGCCCCCGATGCGCACACTTGTCCTCAACGCCGGCTACGAACCCCTCTCGGTCGTCTCCGACCGCCGGGCGCTGCTGCTCGTGGCCACCGGCAAGGCGAGCGTGCTCGAGGACGCCGGTGACCCGATGCGCAGCCCCACCCGCGCGTGGGGCCGACCCCTCGTGATCCTGCTGCACCAGTACATCCGGGTGCCCCACACGGATGCGGCCCCGGTCTCCCGCAAGGGCGTGCTGCGCCGGGACGGACACCGCTGCGCCTACTGCGGCGCCCACGCCACCACCGTGGACCACGTGCGGCCGCGCTCGCGGGGCGGCGAGAACTCGTGGGAGAACCTCGTGGCCTGCTGCCTGCGCTGCAACGGGGCGAAGGCGGACCGCTCGCTCGAGGCCCTGGGCTGGCGGCTGCGGGTGGAGCCGGTGCGCCCGCGCGGGGCCCAGTGGCGGATCCGCGAGCTGGAGCGGCCCGCCGAAGCGTGGCGGGACTACCTGCGCCTGGCGGCCTGACGCCGGAAGCGGAATCGCGCCCGCCCGTGCCCGGCGGTTCCTAGACTCTCCAACGGTCGAGAGAGCGGAGGGGCCCATGAGCATGGAGTCGGCGGCACGGATGTCCATGATGCGGATGACCCGCGGGCAGTCCGACGCCCAGCAGAGCCTCGCCCGCGGCACGGTGCGCCGGACCATCGCGTTCGCGGGCCGGTACCGCACCCGCCTGATCGTGTTCGTCGCGGCGTCCATCGTGGGCGCGGTGCTCGGCGTGGCCTCGCCCGTGCTGGCCGGCGACGTCGTCAACGCGATCACCGGCGGCGCGGACCGCGGGCTCGTGGTGCGGCTGGCCCTGCTGATCGCCCTCGTGGCGGTGCTCGACGCGGCGCTGTCCGTGTTCACCAAGTGGCTCTCCGCCGGGCTGGGGGAACAGGTCATCTACGACCTGCGCACCGCCGTGTTCGACCACGTGCAGCGCATGCCGGTGGCGTTCTTCCAGCGCACCCGCACCGGCGCGCTCGTCTCGCGCCTGAACAACGACGTGATCGGGGCGCAGTCGGCGATCTCGCGGACGCTCTCCGGCGTCGTCGCGAACGTGGTGTCCGTCGCGCTGACCCTGGGCGTGATGGTGGCCACCAGCTGGCAGGTCACCGTCCTGTCCCTCGTGATGCTGCCGCTGTTCCTGCTGCCGGCCCGGGCGGTCGGCTCGAAGCTGGCGGGCCTGTCCCGCGAGCGGGCCGGGCACAACGCGGCCATGGGCGACCAGATGACCGAGCGGTTCTCCGCTCCCGGCGCCACACTCATCAAGCTCTTCGGCCGCCCCGCCGCCGAGTCCGCCGAGTTCGCCCGCCGCGCGGACCGCGTGCGCGCCACCGGCGTGGACATCTCCGTGCGCCAGGCCGTCTTCACCACGCTGCTCACCCTGGTCTCCGCGCTCGCGCTCGCGGCCGTGTACGGCGTGGGCGGGCTCCAGGCGATCGCGGGCACCCTCGACGCCGGCGACGTCGTCACCCTCGCCCTGCTGCTGACCCGCCTGTACGCCCCCCTGACCGCGCTGGCGAACGCCCGCGTGGAGATCATGAGCGCGCTCGTGAGCTTCGAGCGCGTGTTCGAGGTCCTGGACCTGGAGCCGCTCATCACGGAGCCCGCGCGGCCCGCGGCCCTGCCGGAGGGGCCCCTGTCCGTGCGGCTGCGGGACGTGCGCTTCGCCTACCCCACCGCGGAGCAGGTGTCCCTGGCCTCCCTCGAGGAGGTCGCCGTGCTGGACACGCGCGGCGGCGAGGAGGTGCTGCACGGGATCGACGTGGCCGTGCCCGCCGGGGCCACCGTGGCCCTCGTGGGCTCTTCGGGTGCGGGCAAGTCCACCATCGCCTCGCTCGTCACGCGCCTGCACGACGTCACCTCCGGCGCCGTCGAGATCGGCGACGTGGACGTGCGGGACCTCGCGTTCGCGGACCTGCAGCGGGCCGTGGGCATGGTGACCCAGGACGGCCACCTCTTCCACGAGACCGTGCGCGCCAACCTGACGCTGGCCCGCCCCGACGCGACGGACGAGCAGCTGTGGGACGCCGTCGAGCGGGCCCGCCTGCGCCCCGTGGTCGAGGCGCTGCCGGACGGGCTGGATACCGTGGTCGGCGAGCGCGGCTACCGCCTCTCCGGCGGCGAGCGGCAGCGCATGACGATCGCGCGGCTGCTGCTGGCGGCCCCGCGCGTCGTGGTGCTGGACGAGGCGACGGCGGCGCTGGACTCCACCAACGAGCGCGCCATCCAGGAGGCGCTGGGGGAGGCGCTGGCCGGGCGGACCGCGATCGTGATCGCGCACCGGCTCTCCACCGTGCGCAACGCGGACGAGATCCTCGTGGTCGAGGCCGGGCGGATCGTGGAGCGCGGCACGCACGCCGAGCTGCTCGCGGCGGACGGACGGTACGCGGAGCTCTACACCACGCAGTTCGCCGACGCGGAATGAGGCGGCGGCCGGACCGGCCACCCGGGTGCCCCAGGCCGGAATCGAACCGACGGCCTACCCTTTAGGAGAGGGTCGCTCTATCCAACTGAGCTACTGGGGCGCGGACCGCGCGTCGCGCGCGCCGGTCCGGTGAGCGAGTCTAGCCGAGCCTTTCAGGCCGCCCGCGCGGCGCGACCACGACGGCGCCGCCCGGCCCACAGCATCACGGCCACCGCCAGCGCGAGCAGCGCCAGCAGGACCCAGCGGGTCAGCGTCAGGGCGGCGGCCAGGCCGGTGCCCGGGCCGCCGGCGGCGATCGCCTGCTCGATCGCGATGTTCTCGCAGATGTCCACGACCGCGAACAGCACGCCCAGCCCGAAGACGGCCCACTTGGCGCCGACGGGACGCAGGCGCCATGCGCCGACCGCGGTGACCGTCAGTGCCACGGCGATCGGGAAGATCACGCCGGCCGTCTTGTGCACCCAGTTCAGCTGGCCGCGGGCGTCCTCGTCCATGACCGCGGAGAGCGCGCGGATGTGGTCCTGCCCGTAGAACAGCAGGGAGTCCGGCATCGCCAGGCCGCCGCTGAGCTGGGTCATCTGCTGCAGCACCAGCAGATGGAGGTACGCGCCCACGAGCAGGGTGGTCACGATCAGCGCGCTCACCGGGATCGCCGGGCTGCCCTCGCGCTCAGCGGCCGCGGCGAGGTCCTCACGGACGTTGACGTCCCGCAGCGTGGGACGGGAGCGCGGGGACTCGGCGACCGGGCGCGCGGCGGGCCGCGACGGGCGCGGACGGGACTTGCGGGACTTCTGGGACACGGGGCACCTCCGCGGTCCATCCTCCCAGACCGGCCGAGCCGGTCCGGTCCCGCCCAGCCCCGCCCAGCCCAGCTCACTTTCGAACGTGAAATCGGGGTCATGGGAACTTTCGAACGCGAGATAGGCCCCACATCA
>NZ_KV825332.1:0-2148 GCF_001816085.1 Micrococcus sp. HMSC31B01 | reverse complement strand
CGGCGCGGAGGGCGTCGTCGTCCAGCTCGGGGCCGGTCTCGGTCAGCCGTCTCATGCCCGCCCCCCGCGGTGGGCGCGGTGTCCGGCCAGGGTGCTGCGGTCCGGCGGCGGGTTCTCCGCGCCCATGTTGTGGACCAGGCGCGCCGGCTGACGCCACCCGAACACGCACTCGAGCATGCGGGCCGCCGAGACGGAGGCGTCGGCGTCGTGCATGCGCAGGATCCGGGCGCCGCCGTACACGCAGGCCGCAGCCGCGGCCAGCGAGCCGGGCAGGCGCTCGTGCCGGTGCCGGTCCAGGCTCTCGCCGATGAAGTCCTTGTTCGAGACCGCGGCCAGCACGGGCAGCCCCAGGGCGGCGATCTCGTCCAGCCGCCGCGTGATCTCGAGGGTGTGCCGGGTGTTCTTGTTCAGATCGTGGCCGGGGTCCACGACGATCCTCTCCTCGGGGACGCCGAGCGCCACGGCCCGGTCGACGGTGCGCCGCAGGTGGTCGCGGACCTCCGTGACGACGTCGCCATAGGTCGGCCGGGGGACCACGGCCCGGGGTCCGCGCACGTGGGCGAGGGAGTGGGTGACCACGAGGTGCGCGCCCGCGGCGGCCACCACCCGGCCCAGGTCCGCGTGGAACAGCCCCGTGGTGTCGTTGACGACGTCCGCCCCCGCGGCCAGGGCCGCCTCGGCCACGGCCGGCTGGAACGTGTCCGCCGAGAGGATCAGCCGGCGTGACGCCTCGGACGACCCGGCCCCGTCCCCGCTCCGCAGGGCCGCGATCAGGGGGACCACCCGCGCCGCCTCCTCGGCCGGGTCGAGCTCCGCCCCGGGCGCGAACGGCACGCCGCCGACGTCGACCCACTCGGCTCCGGCGTCCGCCGCGGCGTGGGCCTGGGCGAGGGCGTCCTCGAGGACGGCGCCGGCGCCGTCGTCATAGAAGGAGTCCGGGGTGCGGTTGACCACGGCCATCGTGACGATCCGGCGGCGGAAGTCGATCTCGTGGTGGGCGAACCGGTGCACCGGGTGGACGAGCGGGACGGAGGGGGTCGGCACCCGGCCATTCAACCACCGGCGCCGCACGGTGACAGTGCGCCCCGGAAGGACTATGTTTCCCTCCCGTGACATTTACCTCGTCGCCGCGGGTCGGCCCGCGCCGGCCCCGCATCCGTCCGACCCAGCTCGTGGTCGGGTCCTTCCTCGTCGCCATCGTGACGGGCACCGGCGCACTGCTGCTGCCCGCCTCGTATCAGGGCCGCGCGCCCACCCCGCTGGAGGCCGCGTTCACGGCGACCAGCGCCACCACGGTGACGGGCCTCGGCGTCGTGGACACCCAGACGTTCTGGACACCCCTGGGTCAGCTCGTGATCCTCACGCTCATCAAGCTCGGTGGCCTGGGCGTCATGACGTTCACGTCGCTGCTGGGGCTGGTGATCCTCCGGCGGCTCGGCCTCACCCAGCGCCTCGACGCCGCGGCCTCCACCCGGGCCGAGGGGATCGGGGACCTGCCCCGGGTGCTGCGGGCCCTGATCCTGTACTCCACGGCCGTCGAGGCCTCGGTGGCGCTGCTGCTGAGCCTGCGCTTCTGGCTGGGCGCGGGAATGTCCCCGGGCCAGGCACTGTGGCAGGGGGTCTTCCACGCGGTCTCCGCATTCAACAACGCCGGGTTCGCGCTGTTCAGCGACAACCTCATGGGCTTCGTCTCGGACCCGTTCATCTGCCTGCCGATCGCGGCGGCGATCATCTTGGGCGGCCTGGGCCTGCCGGTCGTGCTGACCCTGCGGCGAGACCTGCGCCGACCCGAGCGGTGGAACCTCACGGTCCGGCTCGTGCTCGTGGGCACCGCGGTGCTGCTGGTGGGCGGCACGCTCATGTACCTCGTCCTCGAGTGGTCCAACCCGCGGACCCTGGGCGGTCTGGACCCGGCCTCGCGCGTGCTCGCGGCGTTCTTCCAGTCCGTCACGACCCGCACCGCCGGCTTCAACACCCTGGACTACGGGCAGATGCACCCCGTGACGCTCTTCGCCACCGACGTGCTCATGTTCATCGGCGGCGGCCCCGCCGGCACCGCCTCGGGCGTGAAGATCACGACGGCGAGCGTCCTGCTGTTCATCGTGCTCGCGGAGATCCGGGGGGTGCCTCTATGGTTTTCGTCAAGCC
>NZ_KV825331.1:0-1016 GCF_001816085.1 Micrococcus sp. HMSC31B01 | reverse complement strand
GGCGTGCCGGTCAGGATCAGGTCACCCGGGTTCAGGGTGATCAGCTGCGAGGCGTAGGAGACCAGCTCGGCGGGGGAGAAGACGACGTCGGCGACCCTGTCCTCCTGACGCAGCTCACCGTTGACGTGCGTGAGGACGCGCGCGTCCGCCGGGAACTCTTCCGGGGTGACCAGCCACGGACCCACGGGCGTCGAGGCCTCCCACACCTTGCCCTGCAGCCACTCGGAGGTGCGGCCCTGGAAGCCGCGCATGGAGATGTCGTTGGCCACCGCGTAGCCCGCGATGTGCTCCGGGGCGTCCTCGACGGCGATGCGTCGGCCCGGCTCCCCGACCACGATGCACAGCTCGCCCTCGTAGTCGACCCGGTGGTCCTCCTCGGGGACCTCGATCGGGTCCAGCGCACCCGTGAGGGACTGCGGGAACTTCGCGAACAGCGTCGGATGCTCGGGGCGATCCAGGCCCGTCTCGTCGATGTGGTTCGTGTAGTTCAGGCCCACGCAGAACACCTTGGTGGGGAAGGGCACGAGCGTGTCGTAGACGAGGCCGGAGGTGTCCAGCAGGAGGGACCGGTCGGCCTGCGCCGCGCGGAGGGCACCCTCCACCATCTCCCGCTGCTCCTCCGGCGTGGCGGTGAGGTACTCGCCGACGTCGCGACAGTCCGGCAGGGCGACGGCGCGCACGGCGACCTCGGGGTCCTCGGGGTGCACGGAGGTGATGACCGCGGCGAACGTGGCGCCGGGGTAGGCGGCGTCGGAGTCGGGCTGGCGGAACGTGGCGAGCTTCATGGACCCATCCCATCACAGGGCGGCGGGTCCGGACCCGGGGCGGGCGGACGTGAGACGGTGAGGCCATGAGCACAGCCTCCACGCATCCGCCGCTCGACCTCGACCCGACCCCGGCCACCCCGATCGTCCTCGGGACCATGGCCTGGGGGTCCGTTCCCCCGCCGCCCCCGGACGCCGATCCGGGGGCGGGGCCGGAGGGGCCCGCGGGCGCAGCGCAGGCCGAGGCGGCCG
>NZ_KV825330.1:0-1208 GCF_001816085.1 Micrococcus sp. HMSC31B01 | reverse complement strand
GGGCGGGCTCGGCGGTCTGCGCCGGCACGGCGTCGGCCGCCTCCGGGACCGCTGCCCGGGTGCGTGGCCGCTCCCGGCCGCGTCCCGCCGTCGGGAACTCGAAGAGCCAGCGCACCCGTCGGTAGCCGAGCGCGAGGGCGAGCGGGACGAGGAACGTGAACGACGCGATGGCCACGTAGAAGTCGACCGGGCGGACCGCGGCGAGGTCGCGGAAGGCCGCCACCGCCAGGATCAGCACCGGCATGTGGGCGACGTAGAGGACCATCGAGCGGCGGCCGCAGAACTCGAGGAACGGCAGACGGGGCAGGCGCGGGCCGAGCCACAGCACCACGAGGATCCCCGGCAGAGCAGCGAACACGGACCAGGGCTGGCGCTCCGCCACCACGAGCGCGCCGGTGCGCGTGGCCGTCACGGTGAGCACCATCAGGATCACCGCGATCACACCCAGGGCGGCCGGCGCCGTGCGGATCCGGGGGAGCAGTCGCGCGGACGCGGCACCGAGGAAGAAGTACACACCCCAGTACAGGGGACGCACCCAGTCGCGGGGGCCGCTGACGAACTCCAGGAGCAGCACGAAGAGGACGGCCGCGACCACCAGCGCCGGGACACGGCGGATCACCGGGCCGATGAGATAGCAGAGCATGAGCACCCACAGGAACCACAGGTGCCACGCGCCACCGCGCCAGAACTCGCCGGACAGCAGGGACCCGGGCCTGCCCGTGGCCAGCGCCAGCACGACCATCCAGACGAGGAACGGCCACAGGATCCGCTCCGCCTTGCCGCGGTAGTACGTGCCCAGCGGCTTGGACACGGAGCGGGGCAGCAGGACGCCGGACAGGAACACGAGCATCGGCATCCGCCACGACTGGAACACCTGCACCACGTTCGCGAACGCCACGGAGCTGAAGGTCGCGTCGAGGCCCTGCGGCATCGTGTAGGTGTGGGTGAACATCACCAGCAGCACGGCGAATCCGCGCATCGCGTCCATCCAGGTCATCCGGCTGGGGGCGGACCCGTGGGACACGGGCGGGGTCGGCGTCGTGGACATGGCGGCTCCGGGGTGGCGTGGCGGGGCGGGGGAAGGGGGCTCCGCCGCCACATCGCGCGGAACGCCCAGAAGACCATAGCGGGCCGGTCGATTCCCGCCGGTTTTCGAACGTGAAATCGGGGTCATGGGGACTTTCGAACGCGAGATAGGCCCCACATCA
>NZ_KV825329.1:0-1574 GCF_001816085.1 Micrococcus sp. HMSC31B01 | reverse complement strand
GGGCTGGCACCGGCGCAGGTCCCCGCCGACGCGGTGGAGCGGCTGGCCGCGATGGCCGCCCTCGCGCTGGCGGAGACCGCGATGGACGGCGAGCTGACCCGCCTGCGCGTGTGCGAGGGCGAGGACTGCGAGAACGCGCTCGTGGACGCCAGCCGGAACCGGTCCAAGCGGTTCTGCGACGAGGCCAACTGCGCCAACCGCACCCACGTGCGCTCCTACCGGGCACGGCTGGCCGAGGCGGCGGAGTCCGCCCCCGCGGCGGATCCGGCCGGGCCGGAGGAGGCGGAGGCGCCGGAGGCCGTCGTGGACTCCGAGGCGCCCGAGGCCGCCGTGGACTCCGAGGCCGCCGCCGACGAGCCCCGCCGGGAGACCAAGAAGGAGAAGAAGGAGCGCAGGAAGGCGGAGAAGAAGGCCCGCAAGAAGAAGTCGGACAAGAAGAAGGACTGACCCGGCCCCACCCGCCAGGTGACCCGCCGCTGAACATCGGGGGACGGGGCGGCCTCTGGTTCCGTCGGCCGGCCGGACGCCCCTAGCCTGCGAGACATGAGCGAGCACACCCCCGCCCACACCCCCGCGTCCCTCGGACCCGCCCACCGCAAGGTCGGCGTCGTGGGGGCCGGCGGCGTCGGCACCGCGATCTGCTACGCGGCGCTGATCCGCGGCGTCGCCCGCGAGGTCGCCCTCTACGACATCGACGAGCCCAAGGTCCGCGCCGAGGTCCTCGACCTGGCCCACGGCACCCCGTTCACCTCTGCATCCGCGATGACCGGCGGCGCGGACCCGGACGTCCTGGCCGGCTGCGAGGTCGTCGTGATCACGGCCGGCGCCAAGCAGAAGCCGGGGCAGACCCGCCTCGACCTCGGCGCGCACAACGTGGAGATCCTGCGCGGCCTGCTGCCCCAGGTGCAGGCGCACGCGCCGGACGCGCTGATCGTGCTCGTCACCAATCCCGTGGACGTCCTCACGCTGGTGGCCCAGCGCCTCACCGGCCTGCCGGCCGGCCGGGTGATCGGCTCGGGCACCCTGCTGGACACGTCCCGCCTGCGGTGGCTGCTGGCGTCGCGGGCGCAGGTCCACGCGTCGTCGGTGCACGCGGCCATCCTCGGCGAGCACGGGGACACGGAGTTCCCCGCGTGGAGCTCGGCGCGCATCGGCCCGACGCCCCTCCTCGAGTGGCCGACGCCGGCCGACCCGCTGTTCACCCGCGCCGACCTGGACGAAGTCGCGGACACCGTGGTGCACGCCGCGTACGAGGTGATCCAGGGCAAGGGCGCCACCACGTACGCGGTCGGCGTGGCCACGACCCGCCTGCTCGAGGCGATCCTGCGCGACCAGCACGCCATTCTGCCGGTCTCCACCGTGCTCGACGGCGTCCACGGGCTCTCGGACGTCGCCCTGTCCCTGCCGTCCGTGGTGGGGCGCGGCGGCGTGACCCGCGTGATCCAGACCGAGCTGGACGCCACGGAGATGCGGGCGCTGCACGCCTCGGCGGACGCGCTGCGGCGGGAGGCACGCAGCCTCGGGTTCTGAGGCGCCGGCCTCAGGCGCGCGGGGCGTCGCCTCCGGTGCCGCCC
>NZ_KV825328.1:0-1382 GCF_001816085.1 Micrococcus sp. HMSC31B01 | reverse complement strand
CGACCCGCGCCCGCGTCGACGCCGTCCCCCGCCGCGTCCGCGCCGACGACGCCGGCCCCGCGGCTGTCCCGGACTCTGCGGGTGGTCGAGGGCCCGAAGGCCGGGCAGACCATCGCCCTGGAGGGCCGTCCCCTGCTGATGGGCCGCGCCCAGGACGCCGACCTGGTGCTCGTGGACGACTACGCCTCCGGCCGCCACGCCCGGCTGTTCCCCCAGGGCACCCGCTGGTTCCTCGAGGACCTCGGCTCCACGAACGGCACCTACGTCAACGGCGCCCCCGTCACCCGCGCGGTGCCCGTGGGCCCCGGCACGGCCATCCGCATCGGCAAGACCGTCATGGAGCTCGAGGCCTGACCCATGACCCTCGTCCTCCGCTACGCCGCCCGCTCCGACGTCGGCCGCGTCCGTGCCAAGAACGACGACTCCGCCTACGTGGGCCGTCATCTGGTCGTGCTCGCGGACGGCATGGGCGGGCACGTGGGCGGCGACGTGGCAAGCGCGTCCACGGTGCTGGACCTGGCCCCGCTGGATGCGGTGGGCTACGAGGACCCGGCCACGGTGCTGCCGGACGAGATCCAGAACGCCAACCTGATCCTCAACGAGCTGGTGCACGCCAACCCCAAGCTCGCCGGCATGGGCACCACGTGCACCGCCGCCCTGCTCGCGGGGACCACGCTGCACATCGCGCACATCGGCGACTCCCGTGCCTACCGGCTCGCGAACGGCGAGTTCTCCCAGGTCACCACGGACCACACGTTCGTGCAGAAGCTCGTGGACGAGGGGCGTCTCGAGGCCGGGGAGGCCCCGTTCCATCCGAACAAGAACGTGCTCATGCGCGTGCTCGGCGACGTGGACGCCTCCCCCGAGCTGGACGTGTTCGAGGTGCCCGTCGCCCCCGGAGAGCGCTGGCTGTTCTGCTCGGACGGCCTCACGGACGTGGTCTCCCCCGAGAAGATCCACGAGGTGCTGCGGGACTCGGAGGCTCTCAACCAGGCCGTCGACACCCTCGTGGACCTGACCCTCAAGGGCGGCGCCCCGGACAACGTCACCGTGGTGGCGTTCGAGATCGCGGAGGGCACGGCGGAGGAGCTGGCCCCCGTCCCGGACGTCCACCTGTCCGAGCAGGCCCTCGCCGCGGCCCACCCGCCCGAGGTCGGCCCGGTCTCCGGCCTGCTGCTGCGCGAGGACCTGGACGCACGACCCCACCTGCTCGTCGGCGCGGCCTCCAACGCTGTGAGGACCGATCGCATCCCCGTGGTCACCCGCAGCTCCACGCGCCGCCGCGCCGCTGCCCTGCTCGGCGAGACGCCCGTGCCGGAGAACCGTCCCCGGCGCACCGCGGCCGTCCTCACGGACGGGCCGGATCCCGCCGCCGCCCCGCG
>NZ_KV825327.1:0-1660 GCF_001816085.1 Micrococcus sp. HMSC31B01 | reverse complement strand
CAAGAACCTCATGACCCACAACACCTAGGCGCGGGGCGGCGCGACCTGCGACACAGACCTGCGACACAATGGGCCCATGACTGAGACCCCCCAGAGCTCGTCCGGCCAGAGCCGGGACGAGATCCTCGCCCGCCTCGAGGAGATCTACGCGAACGACCCCGCGGTGCGCGAGCACGGCGTCACCCTCGGCGAGGTGGCCGAGGGGCGCGTGGTGCTGCACCGCGACGTCACCGCGGACATGGTGAACTCCCACGAGATCTGCCACGGCGGCTTCCTGTTCCACCTCGCGGACTCGGCGCTGGCGTACTGCGTGGCGACCTTCGGCGCCGCCCCCGTCACCCGGCGCGCCGAGATCACCTACGTGGCGCCCGCCAGGCTCGGCGCGCACCTCGTGGCGACCGCCCGCCAGTCGGTGGAGTTCGGCCGCGACCGCATGATCGAGGTCGGCATCGAGGCGGACGGCCAGCTCGTCGCCTGGTTCACCGGCCACTCCACGAGCCCGCGGGTGCACGCGTGAGCGCCGGGCAGGACGCGACGACGGCCGGGCCGGTCGTCGAGTCGGTGGAGCTGCACGTGGCCGCGGGGGCGGAGGCGGCGTTCGAGGCCGCCGTCGCCGAGGCCGAGCCGCTGTTCCGGGACAAGGGCGCGACGTCCTTCGCGCTGTCCCGGCAGGTGGAGGACCCGGCGCGCTACCGGCTGCTGATCGGCTGGCGCACGCTCGAGGACCACACCGTGGCCTTCCGCGAGTCCGACGCGTTCCTCGCGTGGCGGGCGCTCGTCACCCCGCACCTGGCGCAGCCGCCGGCCGCGACCCACTGGTCCGCCGTCTGACCCCCGCGCCCCCCGCTCTCGTTCGGGAAACGGCGGTCCCCGGCGCGTTTTCGTTCGAGAAACGGCGCGAGGGCCGACCGTTTCCCGAACGAAAGTGCCCGACACGCCGCCGTTTCCCGAACGAAAGTGCCGACTGAGACGCGGTCGGTTCAGAGGTGACGGCCGGCCAACCGCGTGAGGCTCGACTGGATGCCCCGCCCGTTGTCCGCCGGCACCCGCAGCAGCTCGTACGCGCGGCGCACGGCCGGCCGGGCCCACGAGTAGTCGAAGGTCTCGGTGACCTCGGTGGTGCCGTCCCCGTTGTCCCGGAACGCCCAGCGCCACCGGTGTCCGCCCGGGTGGGCCCACTCCACGAGCTCGTCCTCGTCCACGGCGGTGGCGGTCAGCGTCATCGTGTACGGCACCCCGTACTTTCGCATGGCCACGCGGAACCGGTCGCCCACGGCCAGCCGGTGCGGCCCGCTCACCTTCGGCCGCACGGTCCCGGATCCGTCCGCCTCGTGATGGCGGTGCGGGTCCGCGAGCATCGCCCACAGCTCGTGCGCCGGCGCGGCCACGGTGACCCGGTAGGACACCTGGTGCTCGCCGGTCTCCACGCGCTCGGGCCACGCCGCCTGCGGGGCGGCCTGCGGCAGCCCGGACGACGACGGCGCGGCGGCGGACTCGGTCTCGGGGGTGGCGGACGAGGGGGTCGGCTCGGTGCTCATGCCGCCCAGTCTAGGAACCGCCGCGGACACCGGAAGCGGAGGCGACGGCACCCCTCGGCGGGACACCACAGGACTCTTGCCGGGGGCCCGCCCCGGGCCTAGGTGTTGTGGGTCATGAGGTT
>NZ_KV825326.1:0-1864 GCF_001816085.1 Micrococcus sp. HMSC31B01 | reverse complement strand
AGAACCTCATGACCCACAACACCTAGGCCGAGCGCGCCCGGGGCGGACACTAGACTGACGGGCGTCCCACCGTCCCCCATGCGAAGGTCGTTGCCCTGATGACACCCAGCCCCGAGACCGGCGCGGAGCCCACCGCGCCCGTGGCGGAGATCTCCCCCGTGGACGCGGAGGCGGTGGAGGCCGCCGTGCAGGCCGCGCTCGCCGCGTACGAGGCCGCGGCGGACCTCGATGAGCTCAAGGCCGCCCGCCTGGCCCACACCGGCGACCGGGCCCCCCTGACTCTCGCGAACAAGGCGATCGGCGCTCTGCCCAAGGAGCGCAAGGCGGAGGCCGGCAAGCTCATGGGCGCCGCACGCGGCCGCCTGGGCAAGGCCCTGGCCGCCCGCACCGAGGTGCTCGAGGCGGAGCAGGCCGCGCGGATCCTGCGCGAGGAGACGGTGGACGTGACCACCGCGGTCCGTCGCCGCCGCGTCGGCGCCCGTCACCCGCTCTCGCTGACGATGGACCGTGTCTCGGAGATCTTCGTCGGCATGGGCTGGGAGATCGCGGAGGGCCCCGAGCTCGAGTCCGAGTGGTTCAACTTCGACTCCCTCAACTTCGCGCCGGACCATCCGGCCCGCGAGATGCAGGACACCTTCTTCGTGGCCCCGGCCGAGGCCCACCTGCTGCTGCGCACCCACACCTCCCCGGTGCAGATGCGCTCCCTGCTCGAGCGGGGCGCCCCCACCTACGTGCTGTGCCCGGGTCGCACCTTCCGCACGGACGAGCTGGACGCCACGCACACCCCGGTGTTCCACCAGTTCGAGGGCCTGGCCGTGGACAAGGGCCTGACCATGGCCCACCTGCGCGGCACCCTCGAGTACTTCGCCCGCCAGATGTTCGGGGCCGAGGCGGCCATCCGCCTGCGCCCGAACTTCTTCCCGTTCACCGAGCCCAGCGCCGAGCTGGACATCTGGCACCCCGGCGCCAAGGGCGGGCCCCGCTGGATCGAGTGGGGCGGCTGCGGCATGGTGCACCCGAATGTGCTGCGCGCCGCGGGCCTGGACCCGGAGGAGTACTCCGGGTTCGCGTTCGGCATGGGCGTGGAGCGCACGCTCATGTTCCGCAACGAGGTCCCGGACATGCACGACATGATCGAGGGCGACGTCCGCTTCTCCCAGCACTTCGGAATGGAGGTCTGATCCATGCGCATCCCCCTGGACTGGCTGCGGGAGTTCGTCCCCGTGCCCGCGGAGCACCGTGCCGAGGACGTGATGGCCGACCTCGTCCGCGTCGGCCTCGAGGAGGAGGACGTCCACCGTCCGGCCGCCGAGCTGCAGGGCCCGATCGTCGTCGGGCAGGTGCTCTCCAAGGAGCCCGAGCCGCAGAAGAACGGCAAGACCATCAACTGGTGCTCCGTGCGGGTGGTTCCCGAGGGCGCCGCCCAGCCGCTCACCGGCGAGGGCATCGAGCCCTCCGGCGTGCAGGGCATCGTGTGCGGCGCCCACAACTTCGAGGTCGGGGACAAGGTCGTCGTGACCCTGCCCGGCGCGGTGCTGCCCGGCGACTTCCGCATCAGCCCCCGCAAGACCTACGGCCACGTCTCGGCCGGGATGATCGCCTCCAGCACGGAGCTGGGCATGGGCGACGACGGCACGGACGGGATCATCGTGCTCGGCGACCTCGGGCTCGACCCCGAGCCGGGCACCGACGCCCGGGACGTCCTGGACCTGCACGGCGAGGCCGCCGAGATCAACGTGACGCCCGACCGCGGCTACGCGTTCTCGATGCGCGGCGTCGCGCGCGAGTACGCGCACGCCACCGGCGTGCCCTTCACGGACCCGGCCGCCGCCGTCCACCCGCCGGCGGCCGACGACGCCGGCCC
>NZ_KV825325.1:0-963 GCF_001816085.1 Micrococcus sp. HMSC31B01 | reverse complement strand
AGCCGGCCGTCCGCGACCGGTGCGCGGCCGCCCTGCAGCCACAGGACCTCCGTCCCCTCGCGCGCCCAGACCGCCGCCAGGTGGCCCGGGTCGAGGCGAGCCACGGCACCGCGGTCCAGCTCCTCGCGGGCCAGCGGCAGGGCCAGCGGCGGTGCGGCGGTGAGGTCGGACGACGACGGGGGGCAGGAAGCCATGCGTCCAGGCTAGCGACCCGTCTCCGGTGCGCCCGACGACGGGGGCGGGCGTTCCGCGCCTAGGCTGGAGGGGTGGATCGTCAGCCCCTTCGTCTTGCAGCCCTGGCCGCCGCGGCCGTCCCCGGCCTCGCCCCCGTCTCCGTGGAGGCGAGCCCGGACGACCCCGCGGACTTCTCGACCGCCGTCGTCGTGGACGGTGAGGGCCAGCGGTGGCGGGTCCGCTCGCCCCGCACCCCGGAGGCGGGCATCCGTCTCGAGACGGAGCTGCAGGTGCTGGCAGGCCTGACCCCGGCGGTGCGCGCTGGCCTGCCGTTCCGCACGCCCTCCGTGGCGGGCGCGGTGCGGCTCGAGGGGCTGCGCACCTTCGTCTACCAGGACATGCCCGGGCGTCCCGTCACCCTGGAGGAGCTGGCCCGACTCGGCGAGCCCGCGGTGCAGGACGTGGGCCGCGTGCTGGCCGCGATCCACACGCTGCCCTCGGACGTCGTGGACCACGCGGACCTGCCCTCCTACACGGCGGAGCAGATCCGGCAGCGTCACCTCCACGCCCTCGACCAGGCGGCCACCTCCGGCCGCGTGCCGCCCCTGCTGCTGCGCCGCTGGGAGGAGGCCATGGAGGAAGAGCCCCTGTGGCGGTTCACCCCGGTGCCCGTGCATGGTGACCTGCACGAGGACAACCTGCTCCTCGAACGCGGCCGCGTGGTGGGCGTGACGGGCTGGACGGACCTGCACGTGGGCGACCCGGCCGACGACGTCGCCTGGCTGGCCG
>NZ_KV825324.1:0-935 GCF_001816085.1 Micrococcus sp. HMSC31B01 | reverse complement strand
CGGCCCCGCCGCCCCGGCGACGTCCGGGGTGGGGTGGGAGGACGAGGTCGCCAGCGACGACGACGTCCCGCTCGAGGACTCGGGCCTCGTGGGCCGGGCCGTCGTCGAACGGGTGCTCGGCGGCCGCCTGCTCGAGGAACGCCCCAACGACGCCTGAGGCGAACGCGCCCGTACGCCGTCCGGGGCCGCGGGCATGATGGACGCGGCGCCGGACCACGGCGCCGCGTCGGGGCGCACGCCCCACGAGACGCACCATCGGACGAGGGAGACGGATGTACCAGGGCGCGGTGCAGGACCTGATCGACGAGCTCGGCCGCCTGCCGGGCATCGGGCCGAAGTCCGCCCAGCGCATCGCCTTCCACATGCTGGAGGCGGACCGGGAGGACATGCTGCGGCTCGCGGACGCCATCCGCACGGTCAAGGACAGGATGCGGCTGTGCTCGGTCTGCTTCAACGTCTCCGAGGACGAGGTGTGCTCGCTCTGCCGGGATGAACGCCGGGACCGCTCCCAGATCTGCGTCGTCGAGGAGTCGCAGGACGTCATGGCCATGGAGCGCACCCGCGCCTTCCAGGGCCGCTACCACGTGCTCGGCGGGGCCATCAACCCGATCGCCGGCATCGGCCCCGAGCAGCTGCACGTCCGCGAGCTGCTCACCCGGCTGCAGGACGAGGCCGTGCAGGAGGTCATCCTCGCCACGGATCCCAACCTCGAGGGCGAGGCCACGGCCACCTACCTCGGCCGGCTCCTCGGCGCCACGGGCATCCGCGTCACGCGTCTGGCCTCCGGTCTGCCCGTCGGCGGGGATCTCGAGTACGCGGACGAGGTCACCCTCGGCCGCGCCTTCGAGGGCCGCCGCCTGATCAGCGGCTGACACGGGCCGGCGTCGAGCAGGCCCCGCCCGACGCCGGCCCGGCTCAGGCCACGCGCGTGCCGG
>NZ_KV825323.1:0-2277 GCF_001816085.1 Micrococcus sp. HMSC31B01 | reverse complement strand
GCGCCATCGCCGACTGGCTGCTCACCGGCCTCATCGGCGCCGCGCCCGGCGCCGCCCTCGAACCCGCGGCGGCGGACGCCGACCGCGCCCGCCCCCACTCACGAACAGGAGCATCGTCATGACCGTCCACGAGAAGCTCGCCCCCCAGTCCTCGACGCCCAGCACCGAGGTTCCCTCCGACGTCGCCGAGATCGCGCCCGAGCGGCCGACGCCCGGCTCCCTCGACGCCGCGGCCCTCGAGGAGGCCCTCCTCGGCCGCTGGGCCGCGGAGCGCCGCGAATCCCGCGAACTGGTCAAGGATCCCGCCCTGTGGCGCGACCCGCTGCTCGGCATGGACGAGCACCGCGCCCGCGTCCTGCGGCAGCTGGGCGTCCTCGTGGAGCGCAACGCGGTCCACCGCGCCTTCCCGCGCGAGTTCGGCGGCGAGGACAACCACGGCGGCAACCTCGCCGCCTTCGGTGACCTCGTGCTCGCCGACCCCTCCCTGCAGATCAAGGCCGGTGTGCAGTGGGGCCTGTTCAGCTCGGCGATCCTGCACCTGGGCACCGCGGAGCACCACCGCCGGTGGCTGCCGGGCGCGATGGACCTGAGCGTCCCGGGCGCCTTCGCCATGACCGAGATCGGGCACGGCTCGGACGTCGCCTCGATCGCGACGACCGCCACGTACGACGAGGCGACCCAGGAGTTCGTCATCCACACCCCGTTCAAGGGCGCCTGGAAGGACTACCTCGGCAACGCCGCGCTGCACGGCAGGGCGGCCACGGTCTTCGCGCAGCTGATCACCCGGGGCGTCAACCACGGCGTGCACTGCTTCTACGTCCCCATCCGGGACGAGGAGGGCGCCTTCCTGCCCGGCGTGGGCGGCGAGGACGACGGCCTCAAGGGCGGACTGAACGGCATCGACAACGGCCGTCTGCACTTCACTCAGGTCCGCATCCCGCGCACCAACCTCCTCAACCGCTACGGCGACGTGGCCGAGGACGGCACCTACTCCTCGCCCATCGCCTCCCCCGGGCGTCGCTTCTTCACGATGCTCGGCACGCTCGTCCAGGGCCGCGTCTCCCTGTCCCTCGCCGCCACCACGGCCTCCTTCCTCGGCCTGCACGGTGCGCTGGCCTACGCGGAGCAGCGCCGCCAGTTCAAGGCCTCCGACCCGCAGCGGGAGGAGGTGCTGCTGGACTACCAGAACCACCAGCGCCGCCTCATCGACCGCCTGGCCCGCGCCTACGCGGACGCCTTCGCCTCCAACGAGCTCGTCGAGAAGTTCGACGACGTCTTCTCGGGCCGCTCCGACACGGACGTGGACCGGCAGGAGCTCGAGACGCTCGCCGCGGCCGTGAAGCCGCTGACCACGTGGCACGCCCTGGACACCCTGCAGGAGGCCCGCGAGGCGTGCGGCGGCGCCGGGTTCCTCGCCGAGAACCGGGTGGCCCAGATGCGCGCCGACCTGGACGTGTACGTCACGTTCGAGGGCGACAACACGGTGCTCCTGCAGCTCGTGGGCAAGCGTCTGCTGACCGACTACTCGAAGGAGTTCGGACGTCTCAATGTGGGCGCCGTCTCCCGCTACGTGGTCCATCAGGCCTCGGACGCCCTCCACCGTGCGGGCCTGCACAAGGCCGTCCAGTCCGTGGCCGACGGCGGGTCCGAGCGCCGCTCGGCGAACTGGTTCAAGGACCCCGCCGTCCAGCATGAGCTGCTCACCGAGCGCGTCCGTGCCAAGACCGCCGACATCGCCGGCACCCTCTCGGGGGCCCGGGGCAAGGGCCAGGCGGCGCAGGCGGAGGCGTTCAACACGCGCCAGCACGAGCTCATCGAGGCCGCCCGCAACCACGGCGAGCTTCTGCAGTGGGAGGCCTTCACCCGCGCCCTGGAGGGCATCACGGATGAGACCACGAAGACCGTCCTGACGTGGCTGCGCGACCTGTTCGCGCTGCGCCTCATCGAGGACGACCTCGGCTGGTTCGTGGCCCACGGCCGCGTCTCGAGCCAGCGCGCCCGGGCCCTGCGCGGCTACGTCAACCGGCTGGCCGAGCGGCTGCGCCCCTTCGCCCTCGAGCTCGTCGAGTCGTTCGGCCTCGAGCCCGAGCACCTGCGCATGGCGGTGGCCACGGACGCCGAGACCCAGCGCCAGGAGGAGGCCCACGCCTGGTTCACGGCCCGCCGGGCCGCCGGCGAGGAGCCGGAGGATGAGAAGGCCGTGCGCGCCCGCGAGAAGGCGGCGCGGGGTCGCCGCGGCTGACCGTGGCCGTCCCCGGACGCACACGGGCCCCCGTC
>NZ_KV825322.1:0-6713 GCF_001816085.1 Micrococcus sp. HMSC31B01 | reverse complement strand
CGGCGTCCAGCATCCGGACCCGTGCGCCATCCGCTCCCACCGGCTCCTCCGCCCGGGTCAGCAGGATCATCCGCACGCCCCGGCGGGCCAGGGCCACGGCGGCCTGCCGCACGTAGACGTTCATGCCGCCGGCGTCGCCGCGGCCGGGCTGGGCCAGGGGGGAGGTGTGCAGGCTGACCCCGATCCCCACCGGCACGGACGCCCGCAGTTCGGCGTCCACGGCGTCGAACAGCCGGGCCGCCGACGCCGAGTCCGCCAGGTCCTCGACGGAGACCATCCGTCCGGCGCCGTCGCCGAGCGGCACAGTCCAGTTCGGGTACTGGTCCTGGAGGGTGCCGGGCTGGTTCTGGATGCGCCGCTCGCCCACGGCGTCCACGAGCGCCACGCTGTGCAGGGCCGAGGGCGCCTGCGCGAGCAGGCGGTGCAGGGCCACGATCTGGCGTTCGCGCACCTCGGGGCCGGCGTCGGGGACGTCCACGTCCGCCTCGGCGAGCAGCCCGCGCCGGGCCGCGGCGGCGAGGAACGCGCGCACCTCCTCCGCCGACCGGCGGCGTTCCTGGGCGACGTCCACGGTGTAGAGGCCCAGCCGTTCGCGCAGGTCCACCTGGACGCCCTCGAGGTAACCGGCCGTGGGCGGCAGGTCGTGCGTGTTCACCGCCGCCATGGCCAGCCGCCGGTAGCGCTCCGGCGGGGTGGGCTCGCCGTCCTCCTGTTCGAACCACAGGATCGACGTGCCGAGCACGCCGGCCTCGGCCAGGCGGCGCTGCACCCACGGCTCGAACGTGCCGAGGTCCTCGCCCACCACGACGACGCCGGCCCGCTCGGCCTCGAGCGTGAGCACGGCGAGCATCGCCTCGTGGTCGTATTCGACGTACGCGCCCTGGGTGGCACCGGCGCCCTCCGGGATCCACCACAGGCGGAACAGCCCCAGGACGTGGTCCATCCGGATGCCGCCCGCGCCGCGCAGCACGGTGCGCAGCATGTCCCGGAACGCGGCGTAGCCGGTCTCGGCCAGGCGGCGCGGATGCCAGGGGTGCTGCGACCAGTCCTGGCCCAGCTGGTTGAACAGCTCGGGCGGCGCGCCGACGGACATGGTCGGCACCAGCACGTCCCCGAGCATCCACGCGTCCGCGGTCTCGCGGGTCGCCCCGACTGCCAGGTCCACCATGACGCCCATGCGCATGCCGGCCGCCCGGGCCCGCTCCTGCACGCCGGCGAGCTGCTCGGCGGCGATCCACTGCACCCAGCGGTGCAGGTCGACGTCGGTCGCGCGTTCGACGCGGACCCGCTCCGCCTCGACCCCGCCCGGCGCCCAGGCCGGGTCGGCGAGATCGGGTCCGGTGCCGTCGCCGTCCAGCCGCAGGACGGACCAGAGGGCGAAGTCGTCCAGGCCCGGGCCGGCCTCGGCGCGGAACCGTGCGTAGGCGGCCTCGCGCTCGGGGGAGCGGGGCACCTCGTGCACGCGGCGCAGCGCGGGCCACAGGACGGCGGCGACGGCGGCCCGATCGATCCGGCCGGTGCGCTCCAGCTCCGCCTGGACGCGGGCGCCGGCCGACCGCAGCTCCGCCTGCTCCGCGGCGGGCAGGTCGGCGAACTCGGGGATCGAGGGCACGTGCACGACCAGCGCCGAGAGGAACCGACGGGAGACGGGGGAGTAGGGGGAGTCCGCCGGATGGGGGCCGGGCTCGATCGCGTGCAGGGGGTGCAGCAGCAGGAAGTCGGCACCGTGCCGGGCGACGATCTCGGCCAGGGACGCCATGTCCGCCGCGTCGCCGATGCCCCACGAGTCCGCCGAGGTCACCGAGTAGCCCTGCGCGGCCGCGCCCCAGCCGCGGCGCTCGAGGAAGGGACGCGCCGTGCTCAGCCGGGTCGGGGCGCAGACCAGGACCGCGGAGGCGGTGGAGCCGGAGCCGCTGGTCACCTCCAGCCGGTGCCAGCCCGGGGCGAGGTCGGCGGGGATCTGAACGTGGACGCGCTCGCGTTCGACGCCGTCCACGAGGCGGACCTCGGACACCGGCTCGCTCACGCTCACCTCGAGGGTCCGCCCGTCCTCCGTGCGCACGCGGGCCACGACCGGCTCGCCCGCGGCCACGTGGCACGGCACGGACAGGCGGTGGCCGGACCGGGCGGCCACGGTGGGCGGGAGCACGTCCCGCCAGGGGGCCGTCTCCGCCTCCTCCAGCGCCTCGGCCAGAGCGGCGACCCCGTCCGGACGGACCGACACCCCGAGGGCGGCGAGCACCTTCACGAGGGCCTCGTCCGGCACGGTCTGGGCCGAGCCGTCCTGCCCGACGTACTCGGGCTGCACCCCGTGGGCTCGCGCGAGCCGGTGCAGCAGTGCGGGGGCTTCCAGGGCCATCAGGTCCTCCATGCCGTCGTGCGGTTCCACCGACGGCGCCTGCCGTCGCACAGACACCACTCTAGAGGGGACGCCGGTCCGGGGAACACGCAGGGCCCCGGTCGTGACGACCGGGGCCCTGCTGCTCGACGAGCGGTGCGCGAGGGGGGACTTGAACCCCCACGTCCTTGCGGACACAGCGACCTCAACGCTGCGCGTCTACCAATTCCGCCACTCGCGCTCATCGGTGGAGCCCTGGGAGAGGCTCCGTCGCCCACCGCGTTCCGGTCCTGTCCGGTCCGTCCCGCTCCGGGCAACTCGAGAAAGATAGCACGGGTTCGGGCTAGGCTCAAAACCATGGTCGAGAACATCGAGAACCCCGCCCGCTCGCGCCCCGAGGACCGCGTCGTGGAGATCTGCCGCGACCTCATCCGGATCGACACCACCAACCGCGGGGGCAACGTCTCCGTCGGTGAGCCTGAGGCCGCGGAGTACTGCGCCCGGCTCATGACCGAGGCGGGGATGACCCCCCGCTTCTTCGAGTCGGCGCCGGGCCGGGTCTCCGTCGTCGGGCACCTGCCGGGCTGGGATCCGGAGGCGCCGGGGCTCGTCATCCACGGGCACACGGACGTGGTCCCCGCCGAGGCGGACGAGTGGAGCGTGGACCCGTTCGGCGCCGAGCTCAAGGACGGCATGATCTGGGGGCGCGGCGCCGTGGACATGAAGGGCATGGACGCCATGGTGCTCGCGGTGCTGCTGCACCTGGCCCGCACGGGCCGCCGGCCGCGGCGACCCCTGACGGTTGCGTTCTTCGCCGACGAGGAGGCCGGCGGCGTCTACGGCGCACGCTGGGTCGTGGACCATCACCCCGAGGTGTTCGACGGGTGCACCGAGGCGATCTCCGAGGTGGGGGGCTTCTCCACCGAGGTGCACGGCTCGCGCGCCTACCTCGTGCAGACCGCGGAGAAGGGGCTCGCCTGGCTCAACCTCACCGCGGAGGGCGCCCCCGGGCACGGCTCGGCCCCGCACCCGGACAACGCGGTCACCCGGCTGGCCGGCGCCATGACCCGCATCGGCGGGCACGAGTGGCCGCTCGTGTACACCAAGACCACGCGCGCGCTGCTCGAACAGGTGGCCGAGATCATGGGCGTGGACTTCGACGAGACGGACCCGACGCCGCAGCTCGACGCGCTCGGGCAGGCCCGTTCCTGGGTGGCCGGCACCCTGCGCACCTCGTCCAACCCGACGGGGCTGACCGCCGGCTACAAGCACAACGTCATCCCGTCCTCGGCCACCGGCACCGTGGACGTGCGCCTGATCCCCGGGGAGGAGGAGTCCGCCCTCGCCACGATCGCCGAGCTCGCCGGTCCCGACGTGACCATCGCACCCGAGCACCGGGACGTCACCCTGGAGACCCCCTTCTCCGGGGACCTGGTGGAGCTGATGATCGCCTCGCTGCAGGCGGAGGACCCCGAGGCCCAGGTGCTGCCGTTCATGCTCGGCGGGGGCACGGACAACAAGTCCCTCTCCCGGCTGGGCATCACCGGCTACGGCTTCGCGCCCATGCGCCTGCCCGCCGACCTGGCCTTCACGTCCCTGTTCCACGGCATCGACGAGCGGGTGCCCGTGGACGCGCTCGAGTTCGGCTGCCGGGTGCTCGAGCGGATGCTGGAGCCGCGCTGATCCGGGCCGCGGGCGGCGACGACGGCCGGGGCGGCGTCGTCGCGCCCGCGCCTCAGAGGGTCTGCAGGGTCGAGGCCACGCGCATCACGCGGCGGCGCATCCAGTAGCGGCGCGCCCCGTCACGGTAGTGCACGGAGCGCTGCAGCTCCCATTGGCCGTACTCCGCGTGCTCCACGAGGCGCCGCCGGGCGTCGGCGAGGGACTCGTGGGCGGCGACCGTCATCACCAGGTACTCCCACTTCTGTCCGCGGGAGATCGCGTCGAGGGTCGAGGACATCAGCTGTTCACGCACCCGCCCATCCTGGCAGACGGCGTCGGGTCCGGCGGCCGGTCCCGCACGGCCCACCCCTGGCCGCGTCACCGGCCACCGGGTTACCGTTCACCCATGAGCTCTGACGCCCGCATGGCCCTCGAGGCCCTCACCACCGCCCTGAACGAACACCTCGTGGCCGCGCAGAACAAGCGGGGCGAGGACGACCCCGCCGTCGAAGCCGCCTTCTTCGCCGTGGCCGACGCCTTCGAGGCCTACGAGGACGCCCTGTACGCGGACACCGAGGAGGTCACCCCGCTCGACCTCTTCGACGACGAGGACGACGACGACTGACCGTCCTGCTCGTGACGGATCGCACGGCCCCGGGTTCCCACCCGGGGCCGTGGCGTACAGTGACCCTCCGTGACGTGGATCGAAGCCATCATCCTGGGCCTGGTGCAGGGCCTCACGGAGTTCCTGCCCATTTCCTCCTCCGCCCACATCCGCATCGTGGGCGAGTTCCTGCCCTCCGCGACCGACCCGGGGGCGGCCTTCACGGCCATCACGCAGCTCGGCACGGAGCTGGCGGTCCTCATCTACTTCTGGCGCGACATCACCCGCATCATCGGCCGGTGGTGCGCCGCGGTCACGGGGCGGATCCCGCACTCGGACCCCGATGCGCGCATGGGCTGGCTGATCATCGTGGGCTCGATCCCGATCGCGGTCCTGGGCCTGCTGCTGGAGGACTGGATCGACACGGAGTTCCGGTCGCTGTGGATCACGGCGACCATGCTCATCGTGTTCGGCGTCCTGCTCGCCCTGGCGGACCGGCTCGGCCGTCAGACCAAGCCGCTCGAGAAGCTCACCGTGCGGGACGGCGTCCTCTACGGCCTGGCCCAGGCCCTCGCGCTGATCCCGGGCGTCTCGCGCTCCGGCGGCACCATCGCGGCCGGCCTGGCCATGGGCTACACCCGGCCCGCCGCCACCCGCTACGCGTTCCTGCTGGCGGTGCCCGCCGTGTTCGCCTCCGGCCTGTACAAGCTGTACACCTCGCTCACCGATCCCGGCACGCAGGGCCCGTACGGCATGGGGGAGACGCTGGTCGCGACCGCGATCGCCTTCGTGGTGGCCTACGCGGTCATCGCCTGGCTCATGCGCTTCATCAGCACCAACTCGTACCTGCCGTTCGTCTGGTACCGCATCCTCCTGGGCGGCGTCCTGTTCGCCCTGCTGGGCGCGGGCGTCATCAGCGCCTGAGCCCGCTCCCGCCGCCGGGCATGGCGGCCCGGCACCGCCGAACCACCCCGATCTGAGGAGTCCCGTGAAGTCCTGGAGCACCCCCGCCCCGCCCGCCGTGCCGAGCCGCCCCGACCGGCTGCGGCTGCACGACACCGCCACGGGACGGACTCGGCATCCGGGCAACGACGCGCAGCGCGCCTCGCTGTACGTCTGCGGGATCACCCCGTACGACGCGACGCATCTCGGCCACGCGAGCACCTATGTGGCCTTCGACCTGCTGCACCGCTACTGGCGCGCGGCCGGTCTCGAGGTCGCCTACGTCCAGAACGTGACCGACGTGGACGACCCCCTGCTCGAGCGGGCCGAGGCGACCGGCGTCGACTGGCGCGCGCTCGCCGAGGAGCAGACCGACCTGTTCCGTGCGGACATGGCCGCCCTCGAGGTGCTCGCCCCGGACCACTACGTCGGCGCGACCGAGGCGGTGGGCCTGGTGGTGGACGCCGTCGAGACGATGCTGGCGGCGGGCCGGGCCTACCGCGTGCCGGGCGGCGACGGCGAGCCCGACGGGGACGTCTACTTCGACGTCCGCGCGGCCCAGTCCGCGACCGACTGGCGCCTCGGACAGGTCTCCGCGATGGGCCTGGACGAGATGGCCGCGGTGTTCCCGGAGCGGGGAGGCGATCCCGACCGCCCCGGCAAGCGCGACCCGCTGGACCCGCTGCTGTGGCGCGTGCACCGCGAGGGCGAGCCTGCCTGGGACGGTCGGTCGCTCGGCTCCGGCCGGCCCGGCTGGCACATCGAGTGCTCCGTGATCTCCCGGGCCCACCTGCCGGCGCCGTTCACGGTGCAGGGCGGCGGCTCCGACCTGCGGTTCCCGCACCACGAGTTCTCCGCCGCGCACGCCACCGCCGTCGACGGCCTGCCGCTCGCGCACACCTACGCGCACACCGGCATGGTGGCCCTGGACGGCGAGAAGATGTCCAAGTCCCTCGGCAACCTCGAACTCGTCTCCCGCCTGCGGGCGCGGGGCGTCGAGCCGGTGGCCGTCCGCGCGGCGATCCTCGCGCACCACTACCGGTCGGACTGGGAGTGGTCCGAGCAGGTGCTGGCCGACGCCCAGGCGCGGGTGGCCCGTTGGCGCGCCGCCCTGGACGGACCGCATGCCGCCGCCGGCGTCGCCGTGCTGGACGCGGTGCACGCGGC
>NZ_KV825321.1:0-2213 GCF_001816085.1 Micrococcus sp. HMSC31B01 | reverse complement strand
GCACGGGTCAGTCCACCAGGGTGCGGCCGGTGAGGATGAGGAACACGTCCTCGAGGCTCGCGCGGCGGGTCAGCGTGGTGGCGGGGGCGGGCAGGGCGCCCTCGTCGACGAGGCGCTGCACGACGTCGTGCAGGTCGTCCGCGCGTCGGGCGTAGACGAGGACGCGGTCCGGGAGGACCTCGACGCGGTGCACGACGCCGTCACCTGCGTGGGCCTGGACGGTGCGGGCCGCGGCCTCGTTGCGGTCCGCGCCGAAGCGCGCCTCGAGGACCTCGCGGGAGGCGTGCTCGCGGATGAGCTCGGCGGGGGTGCCGGCGGCCATGATCTCGCCGCCGTCGACCACGACGAGCCGGTCGCACAGCTGCTCCGCCTCGTCCATGTGGTGCGTGGTCAGCAGCAGCGTGGTGCCGCGTTCCTTGAGCCGGTAGAGGCGGTCCCACAGGATGTGGCGGGCCTGCGGGTCCAGGCCCGTGGTGGGCTCGTCGAGGAGGAAGAGGGCCGGCTCGTTGACCAGGGCGCGGGCGATCACGAGCCGGCGCTTCATGCCGCCGGAGAGGTCGGTGACCTTGGCGTCCGCCTTCTCGGTGAGCTGGGCGAAGGCCAGCAGCTCCTCGGCCTTGGGCCGCAGGTACGAGTAGGGCAGGCCGAAGTAGCGGCCGTAGATCAGGATGTTCTCCCGGGCGGTGAGCTCCTCGTCCAGGTTGTCCTGCTGCGGCACCACGCCCAGGCGCGCACGGACGGCCGGCCCGTCCTCCTCCGGGTCGATGCCCAGGATGGTCAGCTCGCCCGCGGTGCGCTGCGAGGTGCCCGCGAGCATGCGCATGGTGGTGGACTTGCCCGCGCCGTTGGGGCCGAGCAGGCCGAAGCACTCCCCGGGGCGCACGTCCAGGTCGATGCCCTTCACAGCGTGGAACTCGCCGTACTGCTTGCGCAGCCCACGGGCACGGATGACGGAGGCGGGGGCCGCGTGCAGAGTGGTGTGACTCACAAGGCGACAGCATAGGCGCACCACCCGCCCGGACGCGCGCCGCCCCCTCGGCGACGAACCCTGCGATTCGCAGGGTTCGTCGCGGGGCGGGGAGAGGTCAGGCTCCGGCCCGCTCCCCCGCCCAGTCCTCGCCGTCGGCGGCGCGCTCGGCGGCCTCGACGACGTTCGCCAGCAGCATGACGCGGGTCATCGGCCCGACGCCGCCCGGGTTCGGCGCCATCCAGGCCGCCTTCTCCTTCACGGCCGGGTCCACGTCGCCCAGGACGCGCGACGTCCCGTCCTCCCCGGTCACGCGGGAGACGCCCACGTCCAGGACGATCACGCCCTCCTTGACCTGCTCCGGCTTCACCATGTGGGCGGAGCCGGCGGCGGCGATCACGACGTCGGCGCTCGCCAGCAGCTCGTCGAGGTTCGTGGTGCCGGTGTGGGCCAGGGTCACGGTGGCGTTGACCTCGCGGCGGGTGAGCACGAGGCCGGCGGGCCGGCCGATGGTCACGCCGCGGCCGATCACGAGCACGTGCTTGCCGGCCAGCTCCACACCGTGGTGGCGCAACAGCTCGACGCAGCCGGCCGGGGTGCACGGCAGCGGCGAGTCCAGCTCGCCGCCGACCGAGGCCACGAGCCGCCCCAGGTTCATGGGGTGCAGGCCGTCCGCGTCCTTGTCCGGGTCGATGGCCTCGAGCACCTTCTGGGTGTCCACGTGCTTCGGCAGCGGCAGCTGGACGATGTAGCCCGTGCAGGCCGGGTCCTCGTTCAGCTCGCGCACGACGTCGAGGATCTGCTCCTCCGTCGCGTCCGCGGGCAGCTCACGCTGGATGGACTCGATGCCCACCTCGGCGCAGTCGCGGTGCTTGCCCGCCACGTACTTCTGCGAGCCGGCGTCCTCACCGACGAGCAGGGTGCCGAGGCCGGGGGTGTGCCCGCGCTCGGCGAGGGCGGCCACGCGGCCGCGCAGCTCCTCCTTGATCGCGGCGGCGGTGGCCTTGCCGTCCAGGACCTTCGCGGTCATCGGCGGCTCACCAGCCCTCGAGGCCGTCGTACAGCGGGAAGTCCTCGGTGAGCTTCACGACGCGGGCGCGCAGCGCCTCCACGTCCGGGCTCGGCTTCAGCGCCTCGGCGATGACGTCGGACACCTCGCGGAACTCGGCCTCGCCGAAGCCGCGGGAGGCCAGCGCGGGGGTGCCGATGCGCAGGCCGGAGGTGGTCATCGGCGGACGCGGGTCCC
>NZ_KV825320.1:0-4757 GCF_001816085.1 Micrococcus sp. HMSC31B01 | reverse complement strand
GGCGGCTGCGGTCGAGCCCCCGGCGGCGTCGCGCGTCATGGCGGCCGGGGCCACGTCCGGGTCCGGCTCGCGGCCGGCCACGATGTCGATCGCGCCGGTGAACTCGGCGTCGATCCGCCGCTGCACCCGGCGCGAGCGCTGGGTCACGAGGGACACCACCACACCCACCACGAAGGCGGCGACGAAGCCCGGCAGCAGCTCGTACAGGCCGAACCACTCCCACGTCTCGGCACTGGCCTCGGACCACACCCAGGCGACGGCGGCGCCGGTGACCATGGCGGCCATCGCCCCCCACGAGGTGAACCGCGGCCAGTACAGGGCGAGCAGGATCACAGGGCCGAAGGCGGCGCCGAAGCCGGCCCACGCGAAGGAGACGAGCTCGAGCACGGAGGAGTCCGGGTCGAGGGCGAGCAGCCCCGCCACGAGCGCCACCACCAGCACGCCGATGCGGCCGAGCCACAGGGTGAACGTCGGGGAACCGGTGCGCCCGCGCAGCATGTAGAGGTCCTCCACCAGGGCGGAGGAGCACACGATCAGCTGCGAGGAGAGCGTGGACATGATCGCGGCGAGGACGGCGGCCAGCACCAGGCCGGCCACGAACGGGTGGAACATGATCGAGGCCAGCACCAGGAACACGGTCTCCGGGTCCTCGAGCGTGGTGCCGGGGTTGGCCTGGAAGTAGGCGATGCCCACGAGGGCCACCATCACGGCACCGAACACGGACAGCGCCATCCAGCCGATGCCGACGCGCCGGGCGACGGCCGCGTCGTGCGGGGTGCGCAGAGCCATGAAGCGGACGATGATGTGCGGCTGGCCGAAGTAGCCCAGGCCCCAGGCGAGGGAGGACAGGACGCCGATCAGCGTTGCGTTCTCGAACATCGAGAAGTGGTTCACTCCGCCGCCGGCGGCGTCGGCGGCGCGGATGCCCTCGACGACGGCGTCCCAGCCGCCCATGGTCAGGATCACGACGATGGGGACGGCCAGCAGGGAGAGGAACATGAGGATGCCCTGGGCCACGTCCGTCAGCGAGGCGCCGAGGAAGCCGCCGAACAGGGTGTAGAGCACCGTGATGCCCGCGACCACGAGCATGCCGGTGAGGTAGTTGATGCTGATGCCCTGGGCGTAGAAGGAATCGGGGCCGAAGGTGGACTCGACGAACTTGCCGCCGGCCACCATGCCCGAGGACACGTAGAAGGTGAAGAACACGAGGATGATCAGGCCGGCCACGATCCGCAGGATGTGCGTGCGGTCCTTGAATCGGTTCTCGAGGAAGGACGGGATCGTGATCGAGTTCCCGGCCACCTCGGTGTAGGAGCGCAGGCGGGGGGCGACCACGCGCCAGTTCACCCACGCGCCCACGGTCAGGCCGACCGCCATCCAGCCCTCGACCAGGCCCGCGGCGTAGATCGCGCCGGGCAGGCCCATCAGGAGCCAGCCGGACATGTCGGACGCACCCGCGGAGAGCGCCGCGACGGACGGCTTCATGTCGCGTCCTGCGAGCATGTAGTCGTCGAGGTCGGTGTTCTTGCGGGAGGCGTACAGGCCGATCGCGATCATCGCGAGGAAATAGAGGCCGATCGCCGCCAACAGGAAGACGGTGTTCGTGTCCATGGGCTCCAGAGAATCACATCCGGACTCTCAGCCCCAGTCCCAGGTCCGTCCCGGATTCGCCCCGTCCGGGTCGGCCCGGGCCCCCGCGCGCCTAGGATGGAGGCCGTCATGACGCAGACTCCCCCGCCCTCCACGCCCGCCGCGCAGCCGTCGGCGACGCCCCACGACGCCGTCGCGATCACGTTCCCCGAACACCTGCCGGTGGCGGAGCGCCGTGAGGAGATCATGGCCGCGATCCGCGACCACCAGGTGGTGATCGTCGCGGGCGAGACCGGCTCGGGCAAGACCACGCAGCTGCCGAAGATGTGCCTGGCCCTCGGGCTCGGGGAGGCCGGCTCGATCGGCCACACCCAGCCCCGGCGCATCGCCGCCCGCTCGGTGGCCGAGCGCATCGCGCAGGAGCTGGGCGAGGAGATCGGGCAGACGGTCGGCTACCAGGTCCGCTTCACGACGCAGACCTCGAAGGCCACCCGGGTCAAGGTCATGACGGACGGCATCCTGCTGGCCGAGATCCCCCACGACCCGCAGCTGCGCCGCTACTCCGTGATCATCGTGGACGAGGCCCACGAGCGCAGCCTCAACATCGACTTCCTCCTGGGCTACCTGCGCAACCTGCTGCCCCAGCGCCCGGACCTGAAGGTGATCATCACCTCGGCCACCATCGACCCGGAGCGCTTCGCCCGGCACTTCGGCCGGCCGCTGGCCGCGGGCGAGGACCATGCGGACGCGGTGGAGGCCGACGACGGCGGCCGCGTGGTCCCGGCGCCGATCATCGAGGTCTCGGGGCGCACCTACCCCGTCGAGATCCGCTACCGGCCGCTGACCGACGAGCCCTCCCCCGACGACCCCGAGGACGATGCGGACGACGCCGCCGAGACCCGCGACCCCCTCGACGCGATCGGCGACGCCGTCCTCGAGCTGGCCGCCGAGCCGCCGGGTGACATCCTCGTGTTCCTGCCGGGCGAGCGGGAGATCCGCGAGGCCGCGGACCACCTGACCGGCGTCGTCGCCGGCACCACGCGCCTGGCCGGCACGGAGATCCTGCCGCTGTTCGGCCGCCTGTCCATGGCGGAGCAGCACCGCGTGTTCGGCCGCGCCGGGGCCGGGGTGCGCCGGCGGATCGTGCTGGCCACGAACGTCGCCGAGACCTCCCTGACCGTGCCGGGCATCAAGTACGTGATCGACACGGGCACCGCGCGCATCTCGCGGTACTCGCACCGCACCAAGGTGCAGCGCCTGCCGATCGAGCGTGTCTCCCAGGCCAGCGCGAACCAGCGCGCGGGCCGGTCCGGCCGCACCTCGGACGGCATCGCGATCCGCCTGTACTCGGAGGAGGACTACCTCTCCCGCCCCGAGTTCACGGACCCGGAGATCCTGCGCACCTCCCTGGCCTCGGTGATCCTGCAGATGCTGTCCCTCGGTGTGGCCCGCACCCCGGGCGACGTCAAGGAGTTCCCCTTCGTCCAGCCCCCGGACGGCCGACAGGTCACCGACGGCGCCACCACGCTCACCGAGCTCGGCGCGCTCGAGGCCGGCGGCGCCCGCGCCGGCACCATCACCCGGGTCGGACGCCGCCTGGCCCGTCTGCCCGTTGACCCGCGGCTGGGCCGCATGATCCTCGAGGCCGGTGAACGCGGCTGCGTCCGGGAGGTCATGGTGATCGCCGCGGCCCTGACCATCCAGGACCCCCGCGAGCGCCCCACGGAGCAGCGCGAGGCCGCGGACGAGCTGCACCGCCGGTTCGCGGACGAGAACTCGGACTTCTCCGCGATCCTGAACCTCTGGGCCTACCTGCACGAGCGGCAGAAGGAGCTCTCCGGCTCCCAGTTCCGGAAGCTGTGCCGCCGTGAGCACATCAACTGGCTGCGCGTGCAGGAGTGGCAGGACCTGGTGCGCCAGCTGCGCCAGCTCGCCAAGGACGTGGGCCTCACCGTCGAGGCCGGACCCGTGGACCCGGTGGGCCGGCACGAGGCGGTGCACAAGTCCCTGCTCACCGGCCTGCTCGCGCAGATCGGCGCCTACGACGAGCGCCGTCGCGAGTACGCGGGCGCCCGCGGCACCCGCTTCGCCGTGTTCCCCGGCTCCGCCCTGTTCAAGAAGCGCCACCCGTTCGTCATGGCCGCCGAGCTCGTGGAGACCTCACGGCTGTGGGCGCGCACGGTGGCCCGGATCGAGCCGGAGTGGGCCGAGGAGGTCGCCGGCCACCTCGTCAAGCGGGCCTACAACGAGCCGCACTGGTCGCGGCGGGCGGGCTCCGTCGTCGCGCGCGAGAAGGTGACGCTGTTCGGCGTCACCCTGATCCCGGACCGCTCGGTCCGGTACGGCCGCATCGACCCGGAGCTCTCCCGCGAGCTGTTCATCCGGCACGCCCTCGTGGAGGGCGACTGGCGCACGCGCCACCGGTTCTTCGCCCGCAACCGCGCCGCGCTCGAGGAGGTCGACGCCCTCGAGACGCGCCTGCGCCGCCGCGACCTGCGGATCGGGGACGAGGACCTGTTCGCCTTCTACGACGCGCGGATCCCGGGAAACGTCGTCTCCGAGCGGCACTTCGACGCGTGGTGGAAGAAGGCGCGCCAGGATCAGCCGGACCTGCTGGACCTCGACGTCGCCGCCCTGCTCACCGCCGACGCCGAGGACCTGGACACCGACGCGTTCCCCACCACGTTCACGTATCCGATGCCCGGCGGCGACGTGGAGCTCGACCTCGAGTACACGTACGACCCGACCGGCGCGGCCGGCACCGACGGCGTGACCGTGGCCGTGCCGATCCTGCTGCTCAACCAGGTCTCCCCCGGCCCCTTCGCGTGGCTGGTCCCCGGCCTGCGGGTCGAGCTCGTCACCGCCCTCATCAAGGCGTTGCCCAAGGCCGTGCGCAAGAACCTCGTGCCCGCCCCGGACGTGGCCCAGCAGCTCGTCGCGGACCTCGAGGCCCACGCCGACCCGCTGCGGGACGAGCTGCCGGACGCGCTGTCCGCGGCCGTGCGCCGGGTGCGCGGCGTGGTGGTGGAGCCCGGACTGTGGGCCCCGGACGCGGTGCCCCTGCACCTGCGGATGGACTACCGCGTCGTGGACGCCCGCGGCGCCGTGATGGGCGCCGGCCAGGACCTGCCCGCGCTGCAGGCCCGGCTCGCGCAGGCCAACCGCTC
>NZ_KV825319.1:0-897 GCF_001816085.1 Micrococcus sp. HMSC31B01 | reverse complement strand
GGGCGCGCTCGACGGGGCCGGCGGTGCGGTCACGGGCCCGCAGGCGACCAGGACGGCCGCGAGCGCGGCCAGGAGGACGGCGGGGAGCGAGCGGCTCCGGCGGTGTTCCGTGCGTCGATCCCGACGCCCAGCGCGCCCCGTGTCCACCTGTCCCATGCGTCCATCATGACGGACGCCCCCGGTAGGCTGACGGCAGCACCGCCGGGCGGCGCCGCGCCGCCCGGACACCCCACCCTCTGTGCGAAGGAGAGTCATGGCGCACGACGTCACCATCGAGATCCCCGCGGGCTCCCGCGTGAAGTACGAGTTCGACCACGAGACCGGCCGCCTGCGCCTGGACCGCGTGCTCTTCACCTCCATGCAGTACCCCACGCACTACGGCTACTTCGAGAACACCCTCGGCGAGGACGGCGACCCGCTGGACGCCCTCGTGTACCTGCCGGGCTTCGACCTGGTGCCGGGCTGCGTCGTCGAGGCCCGCCCGATCGGCGTGTTCAACATGACCGACGACGGCGGCGGCGACGCCAAGCTGCTGTGCGTCCCGGCGGACAAGCGCTACGACCACATCACCGAGCTCGAGCACGTGGAGGAGTCGCTCAAGCAGGAGATCGAGCACTTCTTCACCCGCTACAAGGACCTGGAGCCGGGCAAGTGGGTCAAGGCCGAGGGCTGGGAGGGCCGCGCGGCGGCCGAGGCCGAGCTCGAGGCCTCCATCCAGCGCTTCAACGCCGAGGGCGAGGAGTCCCCGACCGACGAGCCCCAGGGCCGCGCGGTGGACACCGAGGAGGCGCAGCCGGCCACCGAGGAGGGCGAGGCGACGGACGAGCCCCAGGGCCGCTGATCCCCGCACCGCCCACGCGCGCGACGCCGGCCGCTCACCCCTCGGGGTGGGCGGCC
>NZ_KV825318.1:0-1202 GCF_001816085.1 Micrococcus sp. HMSC31B01 | reverse complement strand
ATCACCGGCGACGCCGGCACGCTCGCCGTCGACGGCGACACCTGGTCCGCCCGCGTCGAGCCCGGGGCGCCCGAGGTCGCCCCCGGCGACGAGGTGACCGTCCTGCGCATCGACGGGGCCACCCTGGTGGTCCGCCCGCTCCCCCGCATCGACTGGGAGGCGGACGGCGCCTGAGCCGCCCCACGTCCTCGTTCCGACCGCACCGACCGCACCGACCGCACCGACCCCAGAAGAAGGGACCCCGATGGAAACCCTCATCGTCCTCGTCGTCCTCGCCGTCCTCGCGGCGGTGATCGTGGCCTCCTCGGTCAAGATCATCCCGCAGGCGCGGACGGCCAACATCGAACGCCTCGGCAAGTACAACCGCACGGCCGGCGCCGGGCTGACCCTGATCATCCCGTTCGTGGACCGCATGCTCCCGATGGTGGACATGCGCGAGCAGGTCGTCTCCTTCCCGCCCCAGCCGGTGATCACCGAGGACAACCTCGTCGTCTCCATCGACACGGTCGTCTACTTCCAGGTCACGGACGCCAAGGCCGCGACCTATGAGATCGCCAACTACATCCACGCGGTGGAGCAGCTCACCACCACCACCCTGCGCAACGTCGTGGGCGGCATGAACCTCGAGGAGGCCCTGACCTCTCGCGACTCCATCAACTCCCAGCTGCGCGGCGTGCTGGACGACGCCACCACGCGCTGGGGCCTGCGGGTCTCGCGGGTGGAGCTCAAGGCCATCGACCCGCCCATGTCCATCCAGGACTCGATGGAGAAGCAGATGCGCGCCGAGCGCGACCGCCGCGCCGCCATCCTCACCGCCGAGGGCACGAAGCAGGCCGCCATCCTCACGGCCGAGGGCGAGCGCCAGTCCCAGATCCTCTCCGCCGAGGGCGAGGCTCAGGCCCGCGTGCTGCGCGCCAACGCCGAGGCGGAGGCGATCGAGGTGGTCTTCGACGCCATCCACTCCGGCGGCGCCGACTCCGAGGTCCTGGCCTACCAGTACCTGCAGTCCCTGCCCAAGATCGCCGACGGCCAGGCCAACACCATGTTCGTGGTCCCCGCCGAGCTCACCCGCGCCCTGCAGGGCCTCGGTGAGGCGTTCGCCCCCGGCGACGGCGACCGCCCCACCCCGGAGCACGCACCCCGGCGTCGGGACTCCGGGGACCGCGCGGGCGAGCCGGGAGCCGAGCACTCCGGCGTCACCA
>NZ_KV825317.1:0-2891 GCF_001816085.1 Micrococcus sp. HMSC31B01 | reverse complement strand
GCACGCCGCCCGAGCGGGACCACCTGCCCCCGGGATCCCGGTGAGCGCGCCGGCGGCGGGGCGCCCGCCGCCGCCCGCTCAGTTCGCGTCGAGCAGCACGCCCGCGAAGAACGCGTTCAGGCGGTCGACCTCGTCCAGGCCGAAGACGCCGGAGACGTACTGGTCCGGGCGGACCACGACGACGGCGCCGTCACGGCTGATGCCGCGGGCCTCGAAGATGTCCTCGCCGTGCGTGGGCCGGCACGTGGCGAAGATGTTGTTCAGGTCGTGCAGGCCGAGGGAGCCGGTGGTCGGCCGGAAGATCGACGGCACGTCCGGGTGGGCGAACTCGGTCTGCTTCTGCTGGTACACGACCTTGATGTCGAAGCAGGCGTCCTCCGGCCCGTCCGACGGGGTGTGGCGGTTGCGGAAGGACCGCGGGTCCTCCACGATCGCCTTCGCCCACGCCGCGACCTTCGAATCCTCGGCGCGCGGGGAGGCGGCGTCGGCGAACACGTACACGCGCCAACGGCCGTCCGCGCGGTGCAGGTGGCCCAGGTGCTTGACGTTGGTGTCGCACGAGCGCTCCACCAGCGCCGACTTGAAGCGCTTGCCGATGGGGTAGCCCTGCGCCAGCGCCTGACCGGTGGCGTCCGTGGTGAGGAGGGAGGGCCGGTACTCCGTCATGAAGCCGGCCGGGAACTCGGCGGTCTTCGTGTAGAACTCGGCCACCTCGTTCGGGTCGCCCAGCTCGGAGGTGGGCTTGGCCATGAGCGTCGACCACTCCTTGTCGAAGTCGATCAGGTTCTTGGCGATCTCCTTGCGCTCCTCCGAGTAGGTCGGCACGAGCTCGACCGGGGCCATCCCGGAGAGCACCTGGCCGAGCTTCCAGCCGAGGTTCCAGCCGTCCTGCATGGACACGTTCATGCCCTGGCCGGCCTTCGCGGAGTGGGTGTGGCAGGCGTCGCCGAGCAGGAACACGTTGGGGTGGGCCACGCGCTCGCGGTTGTCGAAGCCCGAGGTGAGGCGGTGGCCCACCTCGTACACCGAATGCCAGGCGACCTCCTTCACGTCCAGCGTGTAGGGGCGCAGGATCTGCTGGGCCCGGCGGATGATCTCCTCGAGCGGGGTCTGGCACACCCTGTGGTCGTCGTCCGCCGGGACCTCGCCGAGGTCCACGTACATGCGGAACAGGTGGCCGCCCTCGCGGGGGATCAGGAGGATCGAGCCGCTGGACGAGTGGATCGCGCACTTGGTGCGGATGTCCGGGAAGTCCGTGTCGGCCAGCGCGTCCATGACGCCCCACGCGTGGTTCGCGGCGTCGCCGGTCAGGGTGTGGCCGATCGCCTTGCGGACGCGAGAGCCCGCGCCGTCCGCGCCCACCACGTACTTGGCGCGCACCTGGCGGGTCGGGCCCGAGGCGGGGTCCTCGAGGGCGTTGCCCTCGGCGTCCACGGTGCGGCGCAGGGTCACGAGCACGGGGTGCTCGCCGTCGTTCGTGTCCTCGAGGGTTTCGAAGGCCCAGCCGTAGTCCGGCCGCGCGCGGGTGGGGGAGTTCTTCATGTACTCGGCGAACCAGTCCAGGATGCGGGCCTGGTTCACGATCAGGTGCGGGAACTCGGAGACGCCCTCCGGGTCGTCCTCGGCCAGCGAGGTGCGCACGATCGTGTCCGCGTCGTCCTCGGCCGGGTTCCAGAACGCCATGGAGGTCAGGTCGAAGGCCTCGTCGATGATCTCGCTCGCGAAGCCGAAGGCCTGGAAGGTCTCCACGGAGCGGGCCTGGATGCCGTCCGCCTGGCCGATCTCGAGGCGGTGGGGGCGGCGCTCGATGATGCGGGTGTGGACGTCCGGGAACATCGCGAGCTGGGCGGCGGCGATCATGCCGGCCGGGCCAGAGCCGACGATCAGCACGTCCATCTCGTCCGGCAGCTCGGCGGGGCGGTCCAGGCCGATGCCGGCCGCCACCTGGACGCGCGGGTTCGTGGAGACGTAGCCGTGGTGGTGGAAGAGCATGGGGGTCCTTTCGCTGCGGGGGGATGTCGCTGCGCGGCACGTGCCACCCGACGGTGTGTTCTCTCAGAGAACACGGTGTTCTCCCTGGGAACACATGTGTGCCAGACTGTACGCGGACGTGATCGGGTTCACAACCGGCGCGCGGGCCGACCGCGCCCCGGGTGCGTCACGTCCGGCACGCGAGGCGAGGAGCACGGATGGCGGAGCACGACGACGGCCCGGTCCGGGAGGGCGCACCCTCCCAGACGCTCTCCCGCGCGCTCACCCTGCTCGAGACCGTCGTGGAAGCGCCCGAGCCGCCCACCATCGCCGACCTCGCCGACGGCCTGGGCGTCCATCGCTCGGTCGCCTACCGCATGCTGCGCACCTTCGAGGCCCACGGCCTGCTGCGCCGCGACGGCCTCGGCCGCGTCCACGCCGCCCCCGGCCTGGCCGTCCTCGCCCGCCGGGTGGAGCAGGATCTGCGCGCGGCGGCCATGCCGCACCTGACCGCCGTCTCCACCGACCTGGGCATGACCGCGTTCCTGGTGGTGTGGGACGGGGCCCACTGCCTCACCCTGGCCACGGCCGAGCCGCCCAGCGGCAACCTCGTCACGCAGCGGCCGGGGACCCGGCACCCCCTCGGGGTCGGTGCGCCGGGGATGGCGATCGCCGTCGCCCTGACCGGACAGGAGTGGGCGCGGCTGCCCAGCGGGGCCCCGCCCGAGCGGCCCGAGCTCGACGACGTGCGGGAGCGCGGCTGGGCCGTCAGCTCCGACGAGGTCATCACCGGCGTCTCCTCGGTCGCCGTGCCGCTGCGGGTCCCGGGCCAGCTGCCCGCCGCCCTCGCCGTGGTCTACGCGACGCGGCCGGAGGACCCCGCGCGCCTCGGAGACCGGCTCGGTGAGGCGGCCCGGGCC
>NZ_KV825316.1:0-6551 GCF_001816085.1 Micrococcus sp. HMSC31B01 | reverse complement strand
GGATCGTGGACCGCGAGGTGCGCGGCGTCGTGGTGGCGAGCTTCGCGCTGGCCGCGGACGGGACCCTGCGCGGGGCCGCGTCGATCGACGACCCCATGACCGTCAAGGCCGCCCGGCGCATCATCGACCGGGGGATCGTGGTGGACGCCGCCGCGCTCGCGGACCCGGCCGTGCCGGTCAAGTCGCTGGCGCGGGGGTGAGGGCGCCCGTTTCGTCAACGAAAGCGGTCAGGTGCCGCAGTAGGTGACGAACGGGGCCCCGTCCGCCGGACCCGGCTCCGCGTACCGCTCGAACCCGGGGCGCGGGGTGAAGGGATCCGTGACGGCCTCGAGCAGCCGGTGGACCGGGGCGAGGTCCCCGCCCTCCGCGGCCGTCAGGGCCTCGTCGAGCAGGTGGTTCCGCGGGATGTAGACGGGGTTCACCGCGCGCATCCGGGCCGGATCGGGACCCATCGCCCGCCAGTCCGCGAGCCAGGCGGCGAGCCCCGCGGGGTCCGGAGCGCCGGGGACGAGTCGTGCCGCCTCGGTGCGCGCCGCGTCGTCGTCCACGGGCGCCGCCGTGTGCTCGGCCAGCCGCACCCAGAACGAGGTCCAGTCGGCCCGCGCCGCGGCCAGCCACGGGAACAGGCGGTCGGTGAGCGCGGCGACGTCGTCCTCCGCCACCGACGCCGGGAGACCGAGCTTGTCCCGCAGTCCGCCCCGCCACGCCGCGAGATGGGCGCCGTGGAACCTGCCCAGCGCCTCCTGGGCGAGCGCGACGGCGCGGTCGGGGTCGTCGTCGAGCACGGGCACGAGGGCCTCGCCGAGCCGGGCGAGGTTCCACGCCGCGATGGGCCCCTGATTGCCGTACGCGTACCGGCCCTGGGTGTCGATCGAGGAGAAGCTCGCGGCCGGATCGAAGGCGTCGATGAACGCGCAGGGGCCGTAGTCGATAGTCTCGCCGGACAGGGTCATGTTGTCCGTGTTCATCACACCGTGCACGAAGCCGACGAGCATCCAGCGGGAGACGAGCTCGGCCTGCGCGGCGATCACCGCCTCGTAGAGCGCGAGCGCGGGGTGCTCGGCGTCGGTGGCGTGCGGGTGGTGGCGGGCGATGGCCTCGTCGACGATCCGGCGCAGCACCTCCGTGGGGTGCGCCTGCTCGGGGAGGGCCGCGGCGTACTGGGCCGTGCCGACGCGCAGGTGCGACGCGGCCGTCCGGGCCAGCACCGCGCCCGGCAGCACGGTCTCGCGGCGGACCGGGTGGCCCGTGGCGACGACGGCGAGCGCCCGCGTGGTCGGCACGCCGAGGGCGTGCATCGCCTCGGAGACCACGTACTCGCGGAGCATGGGGCCGAGCACGGCCTGCCCGTCGGCGTTGCCGCGCGCGAAGGGCGTGCGACCGGAGCCCTTGAGATGCAGGTCGTGGAGCCGACCGTCCGGGGCCGTGAGCTCGCCGAGGAGGAGGGCGCGCCCGTCACCCAGGCGGGGGGAGTAGTGGCCGAACTGGTGGCCCGCGTACGCCTGCGCGACCGGCCGCGCGTGCGGGCCGGGCTGCTCGCCGGTGAGGAAGCGGACGCCGTCGTCGCTGGCGAGCCACTCGGCGTCGAGGCCGAGCTCCGCCGCGAGGCCGGCGTTGAGCAGGACGAGTTGCGGGCCGTCCGTGACCTGGGCCTGCCAGGGCAGGGCGAGCTCGGGGAAGGTGTCGGCGAAATGCGAGCTCAGGGTGGGGGCGGACGTGGTCATGGGGCCACGCTACGTGGGGGAGCACGGGTGTTCACGGGCCGACTCCCACCGGGCCCGTCCTTTCGAGGCGGGAAATCGACCCCATGGGCGTGGACCAGAGTGCTATGAGCTGGATTTCCCGCCTCGAAACGAGGGGCCGTGGCGGGCCGCGGGGGCCGTGGATCTCACCGGGTCACCCACCGAACTCGGCCGCCCGGCGCCGCACCCGCGCGACGACGTCCGCGTAGTCGTCCCGGGCGTCGGCCCACATGACCTTGATCGAGAGCCAGTCGTGGTCGGCGCACCAGCGGTCGCGCAGCACGTCTCGGGCCTGCTGCTCGGCGGTGCGGTGGTGCTCGCCGTCGTATTGCAACGCGAGGCGCCACTGCCGATACCCGAGGTCGACCGTCGGAGCGCGGCGGTCTGACGGGTCCAGCCGGCACTGCACCTCGGGCTCCGGCAGCCCGGCGTCGACGAGCGCCAGCCGCAGACGCGTCTCGCGCGGCGAATCCGCCCCCACGCGCATCCTCGCCAGCGCTGCCCGGGCCAGTCCGCGCCCCCGGAAACGTCCCCGTTCGGCCAGCGATCGGACGAGCTCCTCCGGGGTGTAGGCGGGAGCCCCGCGTCCGCCGCCGGGCAGCCACGGCGGGCAGAGCAGCGCGTCACCGGCGGCGACGACGTCCCGCTCGGTGAGCGCCGACCGTGCCGCGCACAGGTCCCACAGCGTGCGGGCCGGCGTCGTCACGAGCACGCCGCCCCGCGTCATCCGCTGTCCCTCCGGCACCTCGATGCGGTGCGGCACCAGACCCGCCTGGACCGGCCGGCCGCCCGAGGTGCCGACGCTGACGTGCACCGCACCGGGGGCCAGCAGCCGTGCGGGCACGGTCAGGCCGTGCAGGCGGGCGGCGGTCTCATGGCTGACGACGACGCCGGGGTGGCGCCGCTGGTACGCGCGGACCTCGTCCATCGTCCACTCACGGACGGAGGCCGCCGCAGGGCCGGCCGGCCCGTAGATGCCGTGGCGCAGCCGCCGCAGGTCTGAGGACTGCAGTCGGGACCACGTCACACCCGCCCGGCGCGCGTCGTCGACCGTGAAGGCGGCGGGGTCGATCGACGGCGGCAGCGGGGCGGGACGACGGGGCATGCGGCGAGCGTGCCCCGTCGCTCCGCGTCCCGAGACGGACGAGCGGGGGCCTGGGGACGCACGAGGGGGCCCGGCGTGGTTGTGCAGGAGGCGGTGGCGTCCCCCGGGGCGCCGGCCCCGAGCCATTCGAGGCGGGAAATCCACGTCATGGGCCAGGATCGGACGTCCATGGGGTGGATTTCGCGCCCCGAAGTGAGGGGATGACCAGGTCAGTACGACGCGCGGGGCGCGCCCTCCCCGTCGGCCGCGGCGTCGCTCGGAGCCGGGCACCAGCGGTCGGCGAGGGCCTCGGCGGCGCGGGCCAGCAGGGCGACGTCGGCGCCCACGTTGACGTAGTCCGCACCGGCGGCGGCGTAGGCGTCGGCCTGCGCGGGCACGAACGCATTGACGCCCACGAACTTCCCGGCGGCCTTGACCTTCGTGATGACCTCCTCGACCGCGGCCACCACCTCCGGATGTGACTGCTGGCCGAGCAGGCCCAGGGACGCGGAGAGGTCCGAGGGGCCGATGAAGACGCCGTCGATCCCGTCCACCGCCGCGATCCCGTCCGCGTTGCGCACGCCGGCGGCCGTCTCGATCTGCACGATCACGGAGACGTGGTCCGCCGCGCCGGGCAGGTAGCCGGGGATCCGGTTCCAGCGGCCGGAGCGTGCCAGGGCGGAGCCCACGCCGCGCACCCCGCCCTCGGCGGAGCCGTCCGGGTAGCGGGCGGCGGCCACGGCGCGGCGGGCCATCGCGGCGTCGTCGACCATGGGCACCAGCAGCGTCTGGGCGCCCAGGTCCAGGAACTGCTTGATGGCCACGGTGTCCAGCGCCGGCACGCGCACCAGGGTGGGCACGCGGTAGCCGGCGATCGTGCGCAGCTGGGCGAGGACGTCCTGCAGGGTCAGCGGGGCGTGCTCGGCGTCGATGAGCAGGTAGTCGAGGCCCGCGCCGGCGCAGATCTCCGCCGTCGTCGGGTCCCCCGAGGAGAGGAACATGCCGGCGGCGGGGCGGCCCCCACGGGCGGCGACGGCCTCGGGCGTGAAGAGGTCGCGGAACAGCGGCTGCGGGTTGTGGCGGACGGGCATGGGACGTTCCTTCGGGGTTCTCCGCGCCCTCCACCCGACGCGGGTTGAGTTGTCGCGGGTGGAGCGGGGTCGTACTGGTGATAGGTCAACCCGCGTTGCGGGCGGGCGGGGCGGGGCGACGACGGCGGGCGGCTCAGGCGAAGCGGCAGGTGATGGTGCCCAGCGGGCCGTAGTCGGCGTAG
The DNA here is from genome assembly GCF_001816085.1 of Micrococcus sp. HMSC31B01. NCBI lineage: Bacteria > Bacillati > Actinomycetota > Actinomycetes > Micrococcales > Micrococcaceae > Micrococcus > Micrococcus sp. HMSC31B01. The sequence goes on along the minus strand of NZ_KV825316.1, from coordinate 2,452 downwards.
ACGGTGTCGCCCTCGTGCACCCACATCGGGCGGGTGAAGGAGCCGGCGAGCACGATCTCACCGGCCTCGAGCGCGTCCCCGTGCCCGGCGATGCGGTTGGCCAGCCAGTGCACGCCGTTGGCCGGGTGGTTCAGGACGCCCGCGGCCACCCCGGTCTCGATGATCTCCTCGTTGCGGGAGAGGATGCCGGACACCCAGCGCAGGTCCACGTCGTGCACGCCCACGGGGCGGCCACCGATCACCAGGGAGCCCAGGGCGGCGTTGTCCGAGATGGTGTCCGTGATGGTGCGGCCGGCCATCTCGATGCGCGAGTCCAGCACCTCCAGCGCGGGCACCACGTACTCGGTGGCGCGCAGCACGTCCATCAGGTTCAGGCCGGGCCCGCGCAGCTCGTCCCGCAGCACGAACGCCAGCTCCATCTCGATGCGCGGATGGGTGTACTTCTTCCACTCGTACACGTGGCCGGACTCGAACACCTGGTCGTCGAAGATCACGCCGTAGTCCGGCTCGTCGATCCCGGTCGCGTCCTGCATGGCCTTGGAGGTCAGGCCGATCTTGTGGCCCACCTTGCGGCGGCCCGCCTCGACCTGGCGCTCGGCCCAGATGCGCTGGACGGCGTACGAGTCCTCGATCTCCATCTCCGGGTAGCGCGCGGTCAGCCGCGGCACCGGCACGCGGTCGATGCCCGCGCGGTGCAGCTCATCGGCGATCTTGACGTGGGTCTCGTGGTCCAGCACAGCGGTCTCCTTCACGACGACGGGCAGGGGCCTGACCTTGATCGTATACGATTACGCGGCTCGGCCCCCGGCCCCGTCGCCATCCTGTCACCGCCCCGGATCAGTCCGGGGTGCGCGTCCCGATGCCCAGCCCGGGCTGGCGGCGGTGCACCGTGAGCCAGGCCAGCCCCCCGACGCCCGTCTGCGAGGCGGGACACCCCTGCTCCCCACGCTTTGAGGCGGGAAATCGAGCTCAAACTGGCCCTCCTGGCTCGAATGAGATGGATTTTCCGCCTCGAACGGCGCGGGGCGGGGAGACGCGGAGGGTGGCAGGGAGGGCGGACGCCGACGGCGGGCACCTGCGTTGGGTGCCCGCCGTCGTCGTGGTGTCCCGGAGCGGTGCCGGCAGTGCCGGTCAGAGCTGGTTGCCGAGCTTGTACTCGCCCTGCTTCCACTCCGGCATGGACTCCTCGCCCTGCCCCTCGCGGGTGTAGGAGAAGCCGTCGGCGCCGATGGTCACGGCCATCTCCGAGTCGTCGGTGCGGGAGACCAGCGGCTGCAGGTTGCCGTCGAGGTCCAGCACGCGGGAGGCGTCGGTGTACCAGGACGGCACGACCGGGGTGCCCCACCAGTCGCGGCGCTGGTTGTCGTGCACGTCCCAGGTGACCACGGGGTTGTCCGGGTCACCGGTGTAGTAGTCCTGGGTGTAGACCTCCACGCGGTGGCCGTCCGGGTCACGCAGGTAGAGGTAGAACGCGTTGGAGACGCCGTGGCGACCCGGGCCGCGCTCGATGTGGTCGGACATGCGCAGGGCGCCGAGCTTGTCGCAGATCGCCAGGATGTTGTGCTTCTCGTGCGTGGCGAAGCACACGTGGTGCATCCGGGGGCCGTCGCCGCCGGTCATGGCGGTGTCGTGCACGGTGGGCTTGCGGCGCATCCACGCGGCGTAGACGGTGCCGTTCTCGTCCTGGATGTCCTCGGTGACGCGGAAGCCCAGGTCCTGCATGTAGCGGGCGGCGCGCGGCACATCCGGGGTCACCTGGTTGAAGTGGTCCAGGCGGACCAGGGCGCCCGGGGTGTAGAGGTCGTAGCGCCAGGCCAGGCGCTCCACGTGCTCGACGTCGTGGAAGAACTCGTAGGGGAAGCCCAGCGGGTCCTCGACGCGCACGGAGTCGCCGACGCCCTTGACGAAGCCGTCCTTCCGACGCTCGACGCGGCAGCCCAGCTCCTCGTAGAAGGCGACCGCCTTGTCCAGGTCCTCGGGGGTGCGCACGCGGTAGGAGAACGCGGCCACGGCGGCGGTCTCGCCCTGGCGCAGCACCAGGTTGTGGTGGATGAACTCCTCCATGGAGCGCAGGTAGACGGTCTCCTCGTCCTCCTCGGTGACCACGAGGCCGAGCACGTCCACGTAGAACTCGCGGGACTGGGCGAGGTCCGTGACCACGAGCTCCATCGAGGCGGAGCGCAGGATGTCCGGCGCCTCGGACGTCGGGGTGGGGAGGGGGTTCTCCGGGTCGATGGGGACTTCCTTGGTGACGAAGAAGCCGGAGGAGGTCTTCTGGCGGCTCTCGAGGTTGGTCATCGGTGCTCCTTGGTGAGGGGGCGGTGCGCTGTGGCCTGGGACACGGTCAGTGGCTCGATCGTATACGATCCGGGCGACCGACGGAAAGGCTCTCGAGGAACGCGGGTTGAGTTGTCGCGGGTCCGGGGCGCCCGCACCCGCGACAACTCAACCC
>NZ_KV825315.1:0-2628 GCF_001816085.1 Micrococcus sp. HMSC31B01 | reverse complement strand
CCCCCTCGGCGCTCAGAGCTCCTCGCCGGCACGCAGCCGTGCCGTGAGCGCGCGGGTGAGTCGGCGGCGCAGCCGGCCGTGCTCCGTGCTCTGCTCCCGAAGGCGCGCGTGCACGGCGTCGGCATGGGCGGGCTTCTCCGAGTCGGGGAGAGCGAGGAAGTCGCGCAGCAGCGGCTCCAAGCGCCCGGTGAGGGCGAGCACGAGCTCCTGCGTCTCCACGGGCCGTGTGCGCTGCAGGCGAGTCCAGGCCGGCCCGTACTCGGCAGCGTGCTCGACCATCTCCCACGCGAGGGCCCAGCTGTCCGGGCGCAGCCGGTGCCGCTCCGCGCGCAACAGCCGTCGCAGGGCGGCCACGGCCTCCTCGAGCTCGGCAGCGGCCGGGGCGCCGTCGTCGTCGGGGGAGGGGCTCGCGGAGGAACGCAGGAACGGCCACCAGCTCATGCCGGCCTCTCTCGGATTCGTCGGGTGCGCAGAGGTCTCACGCGTGCGATTCTGCCCCGCATCTCGGTTTGGCGGCACCCGGTGTGGCTGGTATAGTCGCTCTCTGTTGGATTCAGGTCTGAGACCTCCAACGGGGTGTGGCGCAGCTTGGTAGCGCGCGTCGTTCGGGACGACGAGGCCGCAGGTTCAAATCCTGTCACCCCGACCAGAAAGAGCCCCCGCCGGATCGGCGGGGGCTCTTCTCGTCTCCGGGTGCTCACCGGGTGCGGGGCGTCAGTCCTGGCGGGACTCCAGGAATTGCAGATGCTCGGGGCGCGCCGGGTCCACTTCGCCGGCCACGTCGTCGTGTTCGTCCACCCAGTCCTTCACGTACGGGCACACGGGGACGATCCGGCGGCCCGCGGCCACGGTGTCCTTCAGCGCCTCGCGCACGAGGGTCGAGGCCAGGCCCCGGCCCTCGTACTGGTGGTCGACCTTGGTGTGCGGGAAGATCCGCTGGGCCGGGCCGTCGGCGGTGTCGTCGTCGATCGCCACCGTGAAGCCGGCCACCGTGCCCGCGTCATCGACGACGATCTCGTACCTCTCCCCGTTCTTGCGGACCTGCGGGTGCTCCAGGCTGGGGGTCTGCTCGGTCATGGTCGGTCCTCTCGTTCCTGGGTGGATCCCGCCGCCGGGCCGGCGGCGGGGAAGGGGTCAGCCGTCCCGGCGCCGCACGGGGTGATGGGACAGGATCGAGATGCGGTTCGTCAGGTTCATCACGATCGCGACCCACTGCACGGCCGCGTACTGGGCGTCCGTGAGCACAGCGGCCGTGGAGGCCTGCACGTAGTTCAGCTGCTCCTGCTCGGGGAGGTCCGTGACCGCCTCGGCGAGCTCGAGCGCGGCGCGTTCCTGCTCCGAGTACACGGCCCCGGCCTCACGCCACGCCGGCAGCAGTCCCAGGCGCTGCACGCTCAGACCGGCGTCGGCGCCCTGGCGGGTGTGCCGGTCCAGGCAGAGCACGCAGCCGTTGAGCTGGGAGACCCGGAGGTTCACGAGCTCCACGAGCTGCCGGTCCAGCCCGGCCTGCTCGGCGGCGGCGCGCGCGGCCGAGGCCAGCGGCCCGACCGCGTGCCACGCCTCGGGCACGGCCTTGTCGAGGAAGAACGCGAGGGGGTCCTGACGGGGTGCGGGGGTGTCAGCGGCGGTCATGGTCCTTCAATGTCTCGCAGAACGGGGCGGTGGGCCAGGGACCGGGTGCCCGGCCCGGACGAGCTTCCGGCTCAGATCCGGCCCCGGCCGGCTCAGAATCGGCCGGAGGAGCCCGCCCCGGAGAACGAGCCGCCCGAGGATCCGTAGCCGGTCCCGGAGGAGCTGGACTGCGCCTGGCGGTGGTCCTGGACGGACCGCTCGCCGGCCTGGTGGCCCGTGGTGAAGGCCACCACCGTCCAGTAGGCATCCGCCGGCAGCGCGGAGTCCAGGATCGAGCCGCGCGCGGACCGGGCCGGGCCACGGTGCGAGCGCAGCTCGTCGCGCAGCAGCTCGCGCTCGGCCTCGTCCTCGCCGAACGCCGCCACCTCGGCGTCGGCGAGGGCGGAGACGAGCCCGGTCAGGCGACGCCGCAGGGCGTCCAGCTCATCCAGCGCCGCGGCCGGGGTCAGGCGCTCGTCCTGGAGGTCCGCGCCCAGCGCCTCGAGTCGGTCCTGGGCCTCGGTGCGGAAGGACTCCAGCGCGGCGACGGCGGATCGGACGGGCCCGGCGGAGCCGACGGAGGAGGCCAGCGCGCCGACGGCGTCCAGGTCGGCCCGCAGCGGGGCGGTCTGCTGGTCCCACGCCGCCGGCCACCCCGGGTGGCGGTTGAGGAAGGTGTTCGCCGCGGCCACGGCGTCGTCGAGGCGGTCGAGCTCACGGGCGCGGTCCCGGACGTCCTCCGCGGCCCGGGCGTGCTCCGTGCGATGCAGGCTGCGCTCCGGCAGGGCCTCGAGGCGGTCCAGCTCCGCCGACGCGTCGAGCGCCTGGCGCCGGAAGCCGCGGAAGCGCTCCATCAGCGCGGCCGCGTGGGGCGAGTCCTCGGGCACCGTGGACGCGTTCACCTCGGTGGCGTCCATCTCCAGGGTGACGGAGGTCAGGTGGGTGCGGGCCTCGGCCAGCAGGTCGGCCGTCCGGCGGCGGCGACGCCGTCGGCTCGCGAGCGCCGCGGCCGCGGCG
>NZ_KV825314.1:0-2695 GCF_001816085.1 Micrococcus sp. HMSC31B01 | reverse complement strand
CGTCCCCGGGCCTCCGGGTCCGACGCCGAGCCGACGCCCGGCCCGCTGGCCGGTCGCACCGTGGTGATCACGGCCGGGGGCACCCGCGAGGCCCTGGACCCGGTCCGCTACCTGGGGAACCGCTCCTCCGGCAAGCAGGGGGCCGCCCTGGCGCGCGCCGCCCTCGACGCCGGCGCCACCGTGCGGTTCGTCGCCGGGTCCATGTCCGTCCCGACGCCCGAGGGCGTCGAGCGCGTCGTGCCCGTGGAGTCCACGCAGGACCTGTTGGACGCCGTGCAGGCGGAGGCCGCCGACGCCGACGTCCTCGTGATGGCGGCGGCCGTCGCGGACTTCCGGCCGGCCGAGGTCTCGGACGCCAAGATGAAGAAGGGCGACGACGGCGGCGCGCCCGTCATCGTGCTCGAGCGCACCCCGGACGTGCTCGCCACGGCCGTGCGCACCCGCTCCGAGGGCGGGCCCATGGCCCCGCTCATCGTCGGCTTCGCCGCGGAGACCGGCGACGCGACGTCCTCCGTGCTCGAGTACGGCCGGGCCAAACTGGCGCGCAAGGGCTGCGAGATGCTCGTGGTCAACGAGGTCGGCACGGACAAGGTGTTCGGCCGGGACGAGACCGCCGTGACCATCCTGTTCGCCGACGGCCGCCCCGCCGTGGAGGCCGCAGGCTCCAAGGACGAGGCCGCGGCCGCCGTCGTGCAGGCGATCGTGGATGACCTCGCCGGTCGCGACCCCGTCGGCGCGTCGGGCCGCTGACCTAGACTGTGCGGCATGACCGATGCCGCCTCGCTGAGCCCCGCCCGCCACGCCGACCCGTATTCGGGGGTGGGCGGCGGAGAGCTCCGCCTCTTCACCTCCGAGTCCGTCACGGCGGGCCACCCCGACAAGATCTGCGACCAGATCTCCGACGCCATCCTGGACGCGATCCTCGCCGCCGACCCGTCGGCGAAGGTGGCCGTGGAGACCCTGACCACCACCGGCCTGGTGCAGGTGGCCGGCGAGGTGAACACCTCAGCGTACGTGGAGATCCCCAGGATCGTGCGCGAGACCATCCTGGACATCGGCTACGACTCCTCGGCCAACGGCTTCGACGGCGCCCAGTGCGGCGTGAACATCTCCATCGGCCAGCAGTCCTCGGACATCTTCGCCGGCGTCTCCCGGTCCCTCGAGGCCCGCGAGTACGGCTCGGCGGACGAGGTGGACGAGCAGGGCGCGGGGGACCAGGGCATCATGTTCGGCTACGCCACGGACGAGACCCCGGCGTACATGCCCATGCCCATCTACCTCGCGCACCGGCTCTCCGAGCGGCTCACCGCGGTGCGCCGGGCGGAGAACACGCCCATGCCGTACCTGCTGCCGGACGGCAAGACGCAGGTCACCATCGGCTACGCGCCCGGCCACGTGCCCACCACGGTCGAGGCCGTGGTGGTCTCCACGCAGCACCACGAGTGGGTCACGCAGGAGCAGCTGCGGGCGGACGTGGAGGAGCACGTGATCCGGCCCGTCATCGAGCGCTCCGGCCTCGACACCTCCGGCATGCGGATCATCATCAACCCGGGCGGCAAGTTCGTCATCGGCGGCCCCGTGGGCGACGCCGGCCTCACCGGTCGCAAGATCATCGTGGACACCTACGGTGGCATGGCCCGGCACGGCGGCGGCGCCTTCTCCGGCAAGGACCCGTCCAAGGTGGACCGCTCCGCCGCCTACATGCTCCGCTGGGTCGCGAAGAACGTGGTGGCCGCCGGCCTCGCCTCGCGCGCCGAGTTCCAGGTGGCCTACGCGATCGGCTCGGCCCGGCCCGTGGGCCTGTACGTGGACACCTTCGGGACGGCCACGGTGCCGGAGGAGAAGATCATCGAGGCCGTGAACGCGGTGTTCGACCTGCGTCCGGCCGCCATCGTGAAGGAGCTGAACCTCCTGCGGCCCATCTACCGACGGACCGCCGCGAACGGCCACTTCGGCCGGGACGACGCCGACTTCACGTGGGAGCGCACGGACCGCGGCGAGCAGCTGCGCGCTGCCGCCGGCCTCTGATCCGGAGGCGGGCATCACGGACACGCTGTTCGCCCTCCCGGAGCCGGAGGACGCGCCCCGACTGCCGGAGCGGGCCGAGGGGTGGCCGGAGCGGCCGATCGCCCGCGTCCTGCTGGACTCGCCCGTGCCGCACCTGGACCGCGAGTTCGACTATCTCGTGCCCGTGGCCCTGGACGACCGGGCGGTCCCCGGCTCCCGCGTGTCCGTCCGCTTCGGCGGACGGGCCATGACGGGCTGGCTCGTCTCGCGGGAGCAGGAGCCGGCCACCGGCGCCCAGCTCACCGAGCTCACCGGCGTGCTCACCGCCATCCCGCCGCTGACGGAGGAGGTCCTGGCGACGGCTCGCGCGGTGGCCCGCCGCCAGGCCGGCGTCGTCACGGACGTGCTGCGGGCCGCGGTGCCCCCGCGCGTTGCGCAGGTCGAGAAGGCCGCCCTGGCGGAGGACGCGGAAACCGCCGCGGACCACCCTGTGACGCTGACCGGCACGGACGCCGAGCGCCCGGAGCCTCCCGCGGCGGAGGAGGGCCTCGTGCCCACGGTGTGGGAGTCCCTCGAGGGGGGCACCGCGTTCGTGTCCGCCGTGCTGGCCGGGGACGCCGCGCGGGCGGCCGCCGTCGTGCCCTCGCGCCTGTTCGAATGGGACGAGGCGGGCGCGCTGGCCGCTCTG
>NZ_KV825313.1:0-1045 GCF_001816085.1 Micrococcus sp. HMSC31B01 | reverse complement strand
GGGGGGCAGGCCGTGCACGCGGGTGGGCGGCGGCAGCCAGAGGGCGCCCATCGCGACGGCGGCCAGGCCCACGGGCACGTTCATGAGGAACGTGGAGCGCCAGCCCCACTCGGGGCCGAACGCGCCGAGGAACAGCCCGCCGAGCAGGGGCCCCACGGCCACGCCGAGGCCCACCACGGTGCCGAAGAGCCCGTAGGCCCGCCCGCGGGCGCGGCCGTGGAAGTTCGACTGGATGAACCCGATGACCTGGGGGTTGAACACGCCCGCGCCCAGGCCCGTGAGCAGGCGCCCGGCATTGAGCAGCAGAGTGTCCCCGGCCAGGCCGGAGAGCAGGGAGCCGAGCATGTACAGCGTGATGCCCGCCAGGAACAGGTTCTTGCGCCCCCACAGGTCGCCGGCGCGGCCCGCGGCCACGAGCACGGTGCCGAACGTCAGCGTGTACCCCGCCAGCACCCACTGCAGATCCGCGCTCGTGGCGTCCAGGCCCGACTCGATGGCCGGCAGCGCCACGTTCACCACGGACACGCTCATCAGCGCGAGGAAGAGCGGCATGAGCAGTGCGGTGAGGATGCGGCGCTGGTCAGGGGTGAAGGCCCCGGACGCGGGGTCGGCGGGGTGCGGGGGGCGGGGGGTCATCGCCTCAGGATAGGCACCGACGCGGGCCGCCCGATTCGGACCCCACCCCACGATGCGGGATGATGGAGGGCAGACCCCACGAGCCCCTCCGGAGGAGCACCCATGTCCCAGTCCCTGACCCCCGGTCCCGACGGCGCGCGCCGCGGCCCCCGCGCCGGCCTGCGCGTGGGATCGCTCGGCTTCGTCGCGATGATCGTCATCCTGATCGTGGCGATCATCTTCGCCGCGAACCAGAACGACGTGATCGGGTGGCTCGTGGTCGCCGTCGCCGCCGGCTGGCTCGTGTTCGCGGTGGTCGTGTACCTGCAGATGCGCCGCGGCGTCCGGGCCGCGGGCCGCAAGGTGGACACCGCCATGCAGAACGCCCGCGCCGACGTCGCCGCCCTGCGCGGCCGCGAGGCCGACGCCG
>NZ_KV825312.1:0-2723 GCF_001816085.1 Micrococcus sp. HMSC31B01 | reverse complement strand
GCGGACGGGCCGACCGGCCTCGTCCACGCCGAGGGCGGCCAGGGCCGCCGCGCGCTCGCCCCGCATCTCGTGGCCGAGTGCGGGCACGACACCGTTCCGGCCCAGGCGGGTGAGGATGCCGGCCGCCCCGCCCACCGCCGCGGGCGGCAGCCGACGGGAGACCTGCAGGGCCAGCAGCACCGGATCGTCCGTCACGTGCTCGCGGACGGTCTGGGCGGTCAGGGCCAGGGACCGCAGCAGCGGGCGGCGGGATGGCGCGGGGCGCTCGCGTGCGGTCATCGGTGCGGGCTCCTGTCGGCGGGGCGGGCGGGGCGCGGGCCGCGGAAGGTCAGAGGGACGGGTCGGTGCGCCACTGGCCGCGCGTGTCGATCACGCGCTTGTCGGCCACGCGGTCGCCGAGGTCGGCGAAGGCGGAATGGTCCACCAGCAGCACCACGATGTCGGCGGCCTCGAGGGCCTCGTCGACCGCGACCAGGCGCACGTTGTCCTTGCCCTGCAGCGCGGCCGGCAGCTCCGTCACGTGCGGCTCGACCACGAGCACGTCGGACCCGGAGAACTGGCCCGCCAGCTCGGCCGCGATGTTCAGGGCCGGGGATTCGCGCAGGTCGTCGATGTTCGGCTTGAAGGCCAGGCCGAGGGCGGCGACGACCGGAGCGCGGCCGGTGGCCTGCTGGACGTCGAAGGCCGCGGCCTTGACCTGGTCGATGACCCACTGGGGCTTGCCATCGTTGATCTCCCGGGCCGCGCGGATCAGCCGGGCGGTCTGCGGGGCGGCGTCCACGATGAACCACGGGTCCACGGCGATGCAGTGGCCGCCCACGCCGGGGCCCGGCTGCAGGATGTTCACGCGGGGGTGGTGGTTAGCGAGCTCGATGAGCTCCCACACGTCGATGCCCTGCTCGGCGCAGATCACGGACAGCTCGTTGGCGAAGGCGATGTTGACGTCGCGGAAGGAGTTCTCCACGAGCTTGGCCATCTCCGCGGTGCGGGTGTCCGTCAGCAGGATCTCGCCCTCGCAGAACGTGCGGTAGAGGTCGCGGGCCCGCTCGGCCGCGCGCCGGGTCGAGCCACCGACGATCCGGTCGTTGGTCACGAGCTCGACCATCACGCGACCCGGGAGCACCCGCTCGGGGCAGTGGGCGAAGTCCAGCTCGGCCTCGCGCAGCTCAGGACGCTCGGCGAAGATCACCTCGGCCATGTACTCGGTGGCGCCGGGGGGCGAGGTGGACTCGAGGATGACGAGCTCGTCGCCGGTCAGCTGCGGGGCCAGGCCGCGGGCGGCGGCCTCGATGTAGCCCAGGTCCGGGGAGTGTCCGTCCTTGAACGGGGTCGGCACGGCGACGATGTAGGCGTCCGCCGCCGGCGTCGTCGTCGAGGCGCTGAGCAGGCCCTTCTCGACGCCGCGCGCGACGAACCCGGCCAGGTCCGGCTCCACGAAGGGCACCGTGCCCGCATTCACGGCGTCCACCGTGCGGTCCGAGACGTCCACGCCGAGCACCTTCACGCCGTTCTCGGCGAGGATGGCGGCGGTGGGCAGGCCGATGTAGCCCAGGCCGATGACGGCGACGGTCTCGATCTTCTTCACGGGGTCTCCTCGGTGGGGAATGGTCCACGACGGCCCCGGCACCGGCGGGCGGGGGCGGACGCGTCCACCCTACCGCCGACGCCCGGCCTGCTTCAGTCCAGCCCGAGCGCCTCGCGCCACAGGCCGGCCACGACGCGCTCATCGTACGAGCGCACCCGGTCCCGGGCCAGGGCCGAAAGCGCGTCCCACCGCGCGTCGTCGGCGGTCGCCTCCAGCACCCGCCGCGCCGCGGCGTCGGTGTCGTCGAGCACGAACTCCTCGCCGAACACGCCCCTCGCGCCGGGCCGGTCCCAGACGAGCGGGACCGCGCCCGAGACCATGCCCTCGGCGGGCGCGAGGTGGAAGCTCTCGGTGGTGGACGGCGAGAGCACCCAGCCGATCTTCGTCAGCCACGAGCCCATGTCCGCCCCGAAGGGCTCGAAGGCAACGGCCTCGCGCAACGGGCCGGCGCCGAGGCGGGCGAACAGGTCGAGGTAGCCCTCGCGCTGGAGGGGCTTGCGCCACTCGTGCGGGTACTCCCACGGCATGCGGCCGCGCACGTGCAGGGTGAACCGTTCGTCATGGGCGCGCAGGACCTCCAACAGGTCCACGGCCCGGTCCAGGCGCTTGCGCAACGGCACCACGCCGACGAGGCCGAGCCGGAACCGGCGACCGGGCAGGCCGGGACGGTCCAGGTCCGCCACGGACACGGCGTTGGGGATCACCGAGACCCGCGCGGGGTCGATGGGCAGGTGCTCGCGGACCAGATCCCGGTACAGATCGGAGACGGTCACGAGGCGGTCCACGGCGTCGGTCTCGAGCGCGGAGAGCCAGCCGCCGCGCAGCTCGAACATGTGCAGGCGGACCACGAGCCGCTGGCCGGGCCGCTTGTGGCGGGCGTACCAGACGGCGTTGGGGCCCGCCCACTCGCACACGACGACGTCGGCCCACTCGACGAGGCGGCGTGAGGCGGCCTCGTCGTGGCGGTGCAGGCCCTGCCAGTGGTCGATGCGCAGCTCGACGCCCGGGTCGTCCCGCAGCAGGTCGACGAGCTCCCCCGCGAACTTCAGGTCGTGGCCGGCCAGGACCACGCGGGTGCGTGACCCGCCGCGGGCGGGCCGTCGGTCGAGCAGGCCGAGCCGGTCCATGACGCCCGTCA
>NZ_KV825311.1:0-1780 GCF_001816085.1 Micrococcus sp. HMSC31B01 | reverse complement strand
CCCGGCCGGGTGCGCCGCAGCGTCGCCGCGGCGTCGACGAGCCGCTCGAGCCCCTGGCTCTCGCCCATGTTGCCCAGGTACAGCACGTGGAGCTCACCGGCGGGCCGCTCGCGCCGCGGCGCCACCGCCAGGCGAGCCAGGTCCACACCGTTGCCCAGGGTGCGGACCACCCGCACCCCGCGCCCGCGCAGCGTCTCCGCGAAACCGTCCGTGACGGTCACCACGAGCCGGGCTGCGCGCTGGCCGCCGGTCACGACGCGTTCCATCGCGACGCCCAGCAGGCCCTGGTGGACCCCGGCCTCGTGGGCGAGATCCGGCCAGGCGTCGCGCATCTCCAGCACGAGGGGACGGCGCCAGAGGCGGGAGAGCACGACGCCGGGCACCACCACGGGCAGGGCGGGCACGGTGGCCACCACCACGTCCGGGCGTCGGGTGGCCATCCCACGGGGGATGGCGAGCAGCGCGTGCACCACCGCTTCGGCGAAGCGGCCGTTGCGGCCGGCCTCCCCCAGGGGCAGGCGAGGCGTGGGCAGGACACGTTCGCCGTCGGGCCCGGCGAAGGGGCGCACACCCCCGGGCGCGACGACGTCGACGTCCCAGCCCGCCGACCGCAGCGCCGCCACGACCGCGCCCCAGCGACGCGCGGGAGGGGTGCGCTCGGGCCGGTAGGAGTGGGAGACCAGCAGCAGGCGGGGGCGGCGCGACTCAGTCGTCACAGGGGTCCTCCCCGAGGGCGGGTGCGGGCGTGGTGCCGGTCAGCAGGGTCAGCACGGGGGCGGGCCCGCCGGCGGCCTGGGCCTTCTTCTCCTTCTGGGGCTCGTGCTCGTCGACATAGCGCTGGACGTCGTCGTCGGCGAGGGCGGAGCGCAGGTCCGCCAGCTTGTCCTCGTCGAGCTCGACGATGGCGTCGCCGTTCGGGCCCTCCGCGAAGCCCTTGCGAGGCACCGTGAACATCTCGACGTCCTCGCCGCGCACGTCGCGCAGCTGCCACGCGAGCGAGGCGATCACTCCGGACGTGAGCCCCTCGTCCACACCGAGGTGGTCGGAGAACGTGGCGACGACCTCGGTGGTGCGGGCGGGATTGCCCAGGATCTGCGGGCTGAGGAAGCGGTCCATCGCCCCGGCCAGGTAGCGCTGCTGGTTCTTCACCCGGGTGACGTCGCCGTCGTCGAAGGCGTGCCGTTCGCGCACGTAGCGCAGGGCGGCCGTGTCCTGCAGCAGGATGTGCCCGCGCGGGTAGTACGAGGGGTTGGCCTGACCGGAGGAGAAGGCCTGCGGGTTGCAGACCTCGACGCCGCCCAGCGCGTTCGTCACGCCCCGGAAGCCCTGGAAGTCGACCTCCAGGACGTGGTGGATCGGCACTCCCAGCAGCAGCTCCACCGTGTCCACGGCGAGCGCGTAGCCGCCCCTGTCGAAGGCCGAGTTGATCTTCGCCTCGCCGTGGCCGGGCACGGTGACCCACGAATCCCGCAGCACGGACATGACGTAGACCTGGCGACGGTCCGCGGGGATGTGCACGAGCATCATGGTGTCCGAGCGCTGGCCCATGTCCTGCTCGCCCTCGCCCTCGCGGGAGTCGGAGCCCAGGACGAGCACGTTCAGCGGGCCGTTGCCGGCCGCCTGCTCGAGCGCCCCCACGTCCACCGTCTGCCGGTGGTCGTCGAAGGTGCGCCCGAGCGAGCTCGTGTACCAGGCGCCCAGGCCGAGCAGCGCCGCGAGCAGGACGGCGAGCACGCCGACGACCCACGGCCAGCGCCGGCGGCGCCGCGCGACCGGCGGG